>JANXAC010000009.1:0-49437 GCA_025061835.1 Spirochaetota bacterium | reverse complement strand
AAAAAACTTCTTAAACAATCAAGGGATTTAAAAGATTACATAAGTGCTCAAATTGGTTCGCTTGGTCAGAGGTGGGGAATAAGAGCAGAAAAATCTATATCAAACTTCGCAAGAGAACTCGTAAAAAAGTGGGGAGGAAAAGTTACAAAATGGAGGAAGGAAATATTGATTGAGATAGGAAACAGTAAAATCATTGACACCTACGAAATAGACATTGTAATAACTAATGGAGAACAAAGGCTTGTTGAAGTGAAATCAAGTTGTGGCACACAGGACGTAATCAGATTTCTCAAGGCTGTGAATTTCTACGAAGAAGAAACAGGTGTAAAAGGGATAGAAAAAATAATAGTCACCTTTTACATCACTAAAGAAGCAAAACAGGTTGCTTTACAAAACGGAGTAAACATTATAACAGTTTAGGATTTACCTTATGACTTTAAAATTTACTGTATCTGGTTTGAGAGGTGTTTGGGGCAAGGGATTAGACCTTGAGATAATAAATGACTACTTATCATCCTTTATACATTACCTCAAATCCAAGAATGATTCTAGCAACACAGTTGTAGTTGCCAGAGACACTAGGAAAACTAGTCCCTTAATACTAGACTTTGTATCATCTGTCTTGAGATCATACGGCATTAGGGTTATAAACCTTGGAGTGCTAACGACCCCTCTTACACTTTTCGCAATAAGAGAAACAAAAGCCGACGGTGGTGTAATAATTACAGCAAGTCATAATCCACCTGAATGGAACGCACTGAAGTTCGTTGATAGAGGTGGTGTTTTCATATCTCAAGATGTTGTTAATATTATATCTTCCTTTGAAAAACCAAGAGTTTCTGAATGGGACCAGGTAGGAGAAGAGGAAGAAGTAAGACCGGATAATATTTTAAGAAGATTCATAAACGAAGTTGAAAAAGTAATAGATACTGAACTGATAAAGAACAAGAAATTCAGAGTAGGCTTTGACCCTGTCAATGGAGCAGGAAGCATTGTTGGCAGAGAAATTCTTGAATACCTCGGTTGTAAGGTTTTTAGTATAAACGACGATATCTCAAAATTCCCTCAAAGAGGGACAGAACCTACTCAATCCACTTTGAAAGACTTATCAAAGACTGTAGTTGAAAATGGTTGTGATATAGGGTTTGCACTTGACCCTGACGGTGATAGGCTTGCAGTTGTCTCAAACGATGGAGAAATACCTGGAGAAGAATTTACATTACCTATTTCCGTATTCTCTGCACTGAAGTATGTTAGTATAGGTTCCTATTCAAAAAAGATTGTAATAAACCTTTCAACTTCTTCATTAACCGAACACATTGCCAGTAAATTTGGCTTTGAGATTATAAGAAGCAAGGTTGGAGAAGCTAATGTAGTAAGCACCCTAAAAGAAGTTAATGGTTTCATAGGTGGCGAAGGTAATGGTGGTGTTATATTCCCTCCTATCAATCCCGCAAGAGACAGTTTAGTAGGAATGATTCTAATACTACTCCTTCTAGCAAAGGAAAATGTGAAAGTTTCAGAAGTTGTTTCAAAACTCCCAACATTGGAGATGGTAAAAACTAAAACAAACAGTGTTATAAGTAAAGAGATGATTAAAGATATATTGGATAAAATCCAAAATAACTACAAACTCGTTGAATCTACAGACATTGATGGCAACTGGTTTAGGTTTGACAAAGGTTGGCTACACATAAGACCATCAAACACCGAACCAATTACAAGAATAATATTTGAAGGCGACAAGGAATTCGTTGAATACACTAAAAAAGTGATTGAGAATTTGTAGTCTCTAATATCTAGAGGTTGCAGATGCTACCCCATAACAAACAGATGTGAAAACCACTATTCTAAAGCATTTCAAAATAACCATAGTAATATACCTTAAATACAATGGAATACCTTGAGGAAATTTAAAGCAACATTAGACACTACTAATCCTAGATGTGAGCATTCCTAAAACGGGAAAACTAGATATTCAAATACTCTTATTGATAGATAGTATGTCATCTTGATCCCTACGGTTATTATCACAATACCAACTACTATGTAAAGTGGCATTAGTTTAGTATCTCTACTCATTCGCCAACGCCATCCAAAAGTGATTGCAAAAACCATAACCACAAAAGTTATTACAGGTATAAATATTTTCTCATACATCACAAAATTTATGAAAGATGTTTTGATATCAAAAACAAGAAAAGCATCCTTTACATCATTAAACTGCCAAATACTGAAGAAGTAGTTTCTGTCGGTATAGAACATCAAAACAGTTTCTAAATTCTTATCTAACTCAATTTCTCTTCCGCCCATAGCGAGTGTATTCTTACTAGGGGTGTATGTAATATTTCTATAACTTCCTACAACTGAGAAGTTTTTATTTACAAGATCAGCCCCCTTAAGAACATAAACACTTCTCTTCTTATCATATTCAACTTTATCAACGACCAAATACCTGTTTTTATCAACAGCAAATACAATATCTTTAACCCCCTTGCTTTGTAGTTCTTGCTTTGTTAAACTAGGAAGGACAATGTCTTGAAGAAGAATTATCAACAAAACTATCGCAACTGTGAAGAAAAGTGACGGAGTAAAGGCAGACAACATATTTCTAGTTGGTAGTTTAGCTAACCTGTTTTCTGTCATAAAGAATGTGTATGTAATAACTATACTAGAAGTTGAAGCGACAGGAAGTTCAAACAGAAACAACTTAAGAAACCAAGATATTCCATTCTCATCAGTTGTTCCTGTTAGTAAATAGGATACAACTATGAGTAGTGAGAGTATGAGAACAAAGATTCCAAGAAGTCTAATACTCACATACGAATACATAAACTTAACCCCCTACCCTACCCTTCAAGATCTGGTCAACTTTATATGACCCCATAACAACCAGTATTGCGAGTGCAATTGCTAACAACCCAGATACTATGTCCTTCACGAACTCAAGGTATGATGATAGTTTCATAAACTCAAACACACCTGATAAGAAACCTATAACTGTTATGCCCATCACAGAGACAAAAACCGATAGAAGAATGACCTTAGTAGTTGAGTAATCTCTGAATAGCCAAACAACATACATTATACCTATCGCCAATGCCTGAACATAAAGCATAAGGTTTAAAAAATCTGAAAAACCAAACTTCTGAACATACCTTGTAAGTGGGAACTGTGTTGCTACTTTGAGAAAACCTCTATATATGTATTCATACAGTTTTCCAAAACTAGATGGTATTATCTTCTCATAAGGTATCACAACTACATCTTTACCAAAACTTTTGACTTTTATACCACTGTCGTATGGAACAACTTTAAGATTACTGTAATTTCTGAACCTACCATCTTTCACAATTACTCCGTCGAATGTATTTTTATAAATTCTTGTTGGAATTATTTTCTCATTACCTACAAAATTTATCTTTGTTTTATTGAAAAGATACTTTGGAGAAGAATCAGATGTTGAGAAATTCTTATACGCCTTTAAAACCAACTCATCTATGCGAGGGGATAATAGTATTACTATAAAAAAAACTAAATATACAAATATTCCTATTATAACCGATAATCTTATTACATCCGAAGTTTTACCGTAGTTGAGTTTATATGTGAAATACGCCAAAGAAAATATCACAACAAACGGCAAAATATCAACGATGTTTCCAAGAAAGTGTATAGCAACAAGGTCAATGAATTTAGGTTTCGTTAGAATGTATGTTATCTTTATGAGATTTTCTACACCGTAGAGTATTGAGAAAACTAAAAAAATTAGAAGAGATACGAACAGAATGTAAATGAACCTTAGGAGTGCTTTTAGGTCCATAATTATCTGCGCTGGGTTTATGTTTATATTAAGTTTCATAGTCTTGTAAATATTATCGTAATTTGATAACATAATAGTAAAGTTTTATACTTGGATTTATTGTGAGGTAAGTATGCAAAAGATTTCGGGGGGTGTAATTGCTCCAAAGGGGTTTAGAGCAATTGGAGTTGCAGGAGGGATAAAATTATCTGGTAGGAAGGATATATCCTTGATAATATCCGATGTTAGTTGTGTTGCTGCAGGTGTTTTCACAACAAACATTTTCAAGGCTGCTCCTGTTATAGTAAGCCAAGAGATACTGGAGAAAAATCCAACAGATATAAGAGGTATTGTTGCAAACAGTGGTAATGCTAATTGTCTTACTGGCGAGAAAGGGATTAATGATGCGAGGGTTATGGGTATGATCGTCGAAGAAAAAATGGGTTTTGCTAAAAATACTGTACTTGTTGCATCAACGGGGATTATTGGAAAGTTCTTACCTATGGAAGTTGTTGAGTATGGTATAGCAAAAGCCTGCGATAAAATAAAACAGGAAAGCTCATCAATCTCTGCTGCCGAGGGGATAATGACAACCGATACAAGACCTAAAGAAGTTGCAGTTCAGTATATATCCGGTCTTGAAACATTCAAGATAGGAGCGATAGGAAAGGGAAGTGGTATGATAAACCCATCTATGGCAACTATGCTATGCTTCATAACGACTGATGTCAAAATATCAAAGGAATTACTACAAAGCGCGCTAAGTGAGACAGTTAAAGATACTTTTAATTCAATATCCGTTGACGGTGATATGAGCACAAATGATACCGTATTCATACTGGCAAGTGGTCTCTCGGAATTTACGGTCAATAAGAAGGATGAGAAGTATAAGATATTCGTTTCATACTTGAAAGAAGTGATGAATAGTATGGCACTTATGATAGTTGAAGATGGTGAGGGGATAACAAAAGTTATAAAAATAGAGGTTATAAACGCACGAAAGAAACAATCCGCAGAAAACATAGCAAGAAAGATTGCTAACTCTCTACTTGTCAAAACAATGTTTTTTGGTGAAAACCCCAACTGGGGACGAATAATATCTGCAATAGGTTCAACAAAAGAAAATATAGATCCTTACAAACTCAAAGTAGTTATAAACCAAAAAAAGATATACGACAAAGGAAGCTACATAGGATATCCAAGCAATGACATATTGAAAGAAAGATATATAAACCTGATAGTAGATCTCGGAATAGGCAAAGAGACATTTACATTATATACTAATGACTTAAGTTATGACTATATCAAGATAAACGCAGAATATACCTAACGATTTGTAACAGAAATCAAATCGTAATACGCTCTCAATATAATATCCTTCATCTCAACAACTGCCTGTCTTATACCAACATAAACAGACCTGCTAATTATGCTATGTCCTATGTTTAGAGTCTCCACTTCAGGAATACTTGCTATATCGTAAGTATTCTTGTAATTAAGACCATGCCCAGCATTGACACCAAGTCCAATACTACAGGCATACTCTGCAGACCGTCTTATCTTCTCAAGTTCATTTTCTTGCTCTTTCCCATAAGCGTTTGAATATTTACCCGTATGTATTTCAATATAATCAGCACCAACCTCCTTTGACAGTTCGATCGCTTCCCTATCAGGTTCTACAAACAAACTTACTATTATATTTTTCTTCTTAAGTTCAACGATAACATCTTCAAGTCTTGATTTTATAGGTTTAATCTGAAGTCCTCCTTCGGTAGTTATCTCCTCCCTCCTCTCGGGAACTATACAAACTTCATTTGGAACGACATCAAGGGCAATCTTGACGATTTCATCATTTATTGACATCTCAAGGTTAAGAGAGGTTTTTACAATATGCTTTGCTAGATACAAGTCTCTATCCTGAATATGCCTTCTATCCTCCCTCAAATGCATCGTAATACTATCTGCTCCAGCAAGTTCAGCTATCGGTATTATTGCCACAGGATCCGGTTCTATACCCATCCTAGCCTGTCGCAAAGTTGCTATATGGTCTATGTTAACACCCAACTTCTTTTTCCTAATTATTCTCTCCATACCAACATTATTTAGGTTAATCCAGCTTTTATTCAAATCCAAAAAGGTTTGTCCTCAAATTACAGAGATTGGTTTTTCACACCAAGAAAGTCAAATAAAAACCCTTAACAAGTCTAAGTCTTCTACAAGTAATACTGACTAAATAATGAAGTAAAAACAACACTTAAATTCCTCTTACAAAACTTCAATCAAATTCATAGTTGATACGAATTTCTACATCTTTTTAAGATAACATATATGGAAAAACTTTTCATCTTTGACACAAGCAATATAGTCTATAGGTCATTTTTTGGATTTTCAGGAAGACATTTAACCACATCAAGAGGTGAAATCACATCAGGTGTGTTTGGAACTATAAGAACACTCATAAAGCTATACAACGACTTTCGGTTTGAAAATGTCATCTTCTCACTTGATGGCCCGAGAGAGAAAACCAAAAGGTATGATTTATTCAAAGAATACAAAATGAATAGAGAAAAAACACCAGACGACCTCAAACTACAGATTAGAAAAACCATAGAATTCCTCAAAGCCGCCGAGATTGAGTGCGTTGAAATACCGGGATACGAGTCAGATGACATAATATCTGTAGCAGTCAATAATTACAAAGACATATACGAAATTTACATTGTTTCCGGAGACAAGGATTTGATACAACTCCTTACATCAGACAACATTAGGATAATTTCTTTCTCACCTTCAAAGACAGACTATAAGTTGATAACTAGAAGTTCATTTATAGAAGAGAATGGCTTTGAACCTGAATACATAGTTGATTACTTATCACTAATTGGTGACGACGTTGATAATATCCCCGGCGCAAAAGGAATCGGCGAGAAAACAGCATTACCACTTATACAGAAGTATAAAACGATAGAAAATATTTACCAGAACCTTGATGAACTAAGTGAAACCATAAAGAAGAAACTATCTGAAAGTAAAGAAGATGTATTCTTAAGCAAAACTCTATTAAAACTATTTTCTTCAAGTGATACTGAGATACCTGTAAAAAAGTTTTCACTTGATAACATCAAAACACCCAAAGTTATGGAATTTTTGAGATATTACGAATTCAACTCCATAATCAAAGAACTCAAATTATCTACTAAATCCGACGCAGATTTGTCATTATTTACCCCGCAACCTCTAAACGAGGTTGAAGAAATGTTTGAATACAAACTGATTACAAAACCTTCAGAACTAGAAAAATTGGAAAAGGAGATAGAAAGTAAAGGTCTTGTCTCAATAGTTATTAAAACAGATGATAGACACTTTATGCAGTCAAACCTTGAAGGTATTGGTTTATCAACGAATAAGGGGTTTGGATACTATCTTCCTTTCAACATTCCTTCAGAACTAAGTTACAACCAAATAACTGATTTTCTTCGTAGAGTATGTGAGAATGAGAATATTAGAAAAGTCGGGCATAATCTTAAACTTGCGTATGTAGTTTTGAAAAGATATAGTGTAGAGTTAAAGAGTATACATTTTGATAGTACTATCTCGTCGTATGTCTTAAGACCTGAACTGACAAATCCTACTTTAGAAAGACTTGCTAGTGAATACTTGGGAATAGAGATACACAAGATGCAAGATGAGGATAATCAGATATCAATCTTTGCAGAAGCAAACCTTGAAGAGACTGTGAAGAAGGTTTCTAGAGAAGCAGAGATAATTTTGAGACTATACGAAGAACTTTCCAAGAAGATAGAAAGTGAGCATAGACTTAAGAGATTATTCTACGATATTGAGATGCCAGTTGTAGAAGTTCTTGGTAATATGGAGTATAACGGTATAAAACTTGATATTGAATACATAAGACACTTAGGTGTTGAACTTGATAGAGAGATTAATCAAACTGTTGATAGGATATTTGAACTCGCGGGTGAGAAGTTTAACCTTAACTCACCGAAGCAACTCTCCTCTATTCTGTTTGAAAAACTCAGACTGAAACCTGTTAAGAAAACGAAGACTGGCTACTCAACAGACGAAGAAGTTTTGGAAGAACTTATTGGAGAACACGAGATTGTTGGACATATTTTAAGATACAGGATACTGATGAAACTCAAGAGTGGATATGTTGATGAACTTCCGAATATGGTGATACCTAAAACAGGTAGAGTTCATACATCCTTCAATCAGACGATAACCGCAACAGGTAGATTATCTTCAAGCAATCCGAACCTACAGAACATTCCCGTAAGGGATGAAGTGGGAAAGAAAATTAGAAAAGCCTTTGTAGCAGAGGATGGTTTTTCGCTTGGTAGTTTTGACTACTCACAGATAGAACTTAGGGTACTAGCAGACGTATCGCAAGACAAGGAACTTATAGAACATTTTATTCAAAACAAAGATATTCATACCGAAACCGCTTCAAAAGTTCTAAAGATTAAGCCTGAAGATATTACACCAGAGCATAGAAGACTAGGTAAAACTATCAATTTTGGTATAGTCTATGGTATAAGCCCGTATGGGTTATCAAAGCAACTTGGTATCTCTCCTTCAGAAGCGAGCGAGATAATAGAAAAATATTTCGAAACCTACATTGGAGTAAAGGATTATATCTTCAACACACTTGAGTTTGCTTCTGCAAATGGGTATGTTGAGACGATGTTTGGAAGAAGAAGGAATATTCCAGAACTACTCGGCAAAAACTTTGACAGAAGCAAGTTAAACTTCGGAAAGCCAGAAAGAATAGCCATAAACACACCTATACAAGGTAGTGCTGCCGAAATAGTCAAGATTGCTATGACTAAACTCTATGAATTTCTTAAGAACAAACCTGTGAGGATGCTACTACAAGTTCATGACGAGATACTCGTTGAGATACCTTCTGGTAGTGAGGAAGAATGGTCCCCAAAAATAAAGCAAATCCTAGAGAATGCAGTTAAACTGAAAGTTCCTCTAGTAGTTGATTACAGTTTTGGTAAAAGCTGGGGGGACTTATAGTCCTTTAGACTATGATGATAATTAGGAATTTATCTATATTACGAGTTTAAAGCATTTCTTTGACCTAAATTTTTCTTGGTTTTCAATCCTAAAACTCGCATATGGTTAATCTTCAATATTGAAGTTATGCTCTCCGACTTTACTGTAAATTACTCCCTTAACAGTCCTAAAAATTCTCAAGAAAACATCAAAGTTTAATGAAAGAATATTCAAAAACTTCTATCTAGTATCCTAGATGAAATATAATATATTCCAACACTGGAGGTAAGTATGAAGAAGGAATTTAACTGGAAGCGGTTTTGGGCGACTGTGGTTATTGTATTCATAGCCTTCATATTCACTGTTTCTATATTTCTATCCTATAGTGGTCAAACTGCTATACCTCAAGATATGGAATATATAGCAGAAGTAAATGGAAAGCGTGTTGAATTCTACGGAAACTCTCCTGTTATAAGAGAGTATGAGAGACTCCGTGAAATGTATAAAACCAGAACCAAAGAAGAGATTCTTAACAAAGCAGTTCAGAATGTTGTTGTTAGTATGCTCACAGAGGAGTTCGCCAAAAACAATGGTTTCTCACTACCAGAGGACTTTATAGACAAAGTAACTGCAGACAATGTCTACAACATAGCAAGAAAAACGGATATCACATCATCAGACATAAAGGTAGCAAGATTAAATGTTGAATCACTGCTTAAATCTTCATACCTACCAACAAAGATAAACACATTCATAAGTAGAATACCGAAGAGATCACAAACAAGTTTCTACCTCTTCAAGACACTTGATGACCTAAAAGTCTCAATGGACATAGTTGAGTTTGATGAAGTAGAGTTCATAAGAAAAAGTGAAATAAACTCCAACCCTAAAGATATTGAGGCTTTTTACATATCAAACTACAAGGATATGTCGCTCAATGCGAAGATACCCATCACAGTTGAGAAACTGATCTTCAGCGATAGAAAATCAGCATACTCATTCATATCAAACCAAGTTGAGAACTACGAGGAGAAAACCCTAGTAAAACTAGACCCTGAAAAGAACAAAAACATAATAACAGGATTACCAGATGATATAAACAAAATATCCAAACCATTTTTTGAGAACAGAAAATATGTGATATACAGGGTTAGTAGTATAACTCCATTCTCATCACTTGAAGAGAAAGTAAAAAATTATGTATCTCTGAAGTATGTGCTTGATAAATATTCATCGCTACAAGGCAAGTATTCGGACAAGATAAAGGAAGCACTCAATAATATAAAGGAACTTCTATCAAAGAACGACATTACAGGCATAAGTAGATTGTATGGAGTTAAAACTTATAGAACTGGTAAATTTAGCATAGTTAAAGCCTTGACAGAGTACGTTCCCGATACTAAGGGTGAAGCATTATCTTTACCAAGAGGTATTTACGATATTTCAATTATGGTATCATTTTTCAAGAAACCTGCGGGAGAGGTTGGTATCCAAGACATAGACAACCAGACTAAGGTAATTTATAAAATAATCTCTAGAGACAGGATACCGTCAAAAGTTTCAGAAGTTGCGGACAAAATCTTCTCTGCTTATCAGTTTCTGTATCAGGAAGCAATATTCTCGGATTGGAGTAAGATGATAGAGAGAAGCGGTGATGTGAAGATAAAGGATATATCAAAGTTCGCAAAAGAACTATAGTTCATTTTATATCCATAACTGACAACCACATAACCTTTATTTTTAGATCATTAGGTGAAAATTTTGTTACTCCTCTTCTTTTCTTTATTTTCTTCAGATCAACAAACATAACCTCAGAATGTTTAACTCCTGGAGGTATAACTACCTTGACATCCTCCAATGTAGTTATATAACCTGTACCGTCACACCTATAACAGTTCCTATTAGCTCCATAGCATACATTACACACCGACCTAGCAGGAAGTTGAATAACAAGAACGGCACCTTCCTCAATTTCCTTGTCTGTAAGATAGACAACAAGGTCCTCACCCAGCTCCTCAAGAAATTCTTGTCTAGAAAAACCCTTTGAAAGGTCAAATCCTGCTTTTGATATGTTAAGTAGCGAAAGCTTATACTCAACTCTGCTTGGATCAATTACGTTTTTAATAGCATCAGAATTTTTTGAAACTACCTTGTTTTTCTTGGTTAGGTATTCTTTATTATAACTCTCTCTTAACTTCTCATCAGTTAAAACTTTATAAGCCTCCAATATTATCTTGAAATCAATACTTCCATCACTACTACCAATCACATCAGGATGATACTTTTTAGCAAGTTTTCTAAAGTTTGTTTTTATTTTCTCAACTGGTGCTCCATACTCAACTTCAAGTATCTCGTAGTAGTCTTTAAAATCACTTTCATCCATACATAAATTTTACTCAACGAACTCAAGTTTAATCAAAGTTAATTGAATACGAGGGGGATACCCCCCTTTGATTAGTTATTATTTCTTTATCAGTATCATACCTGCTATAGGCTGAATGACCACTTCACCAGAGACTGTTCCAACAGGCTTCAAGCCTGCGACCTTCTCGTTTGCTAGAACATCCCATTCACCTTCAGGTAAAGTAAATGTTGCTGAACTATTGTGGTTTGCATTAACGAGAACTACAATATCTTTACCACCAGTAGTAGCATCACCGGGTAATATCCACCCCAAGGTTGGACTTATATTTTCTTTAGCGTTTATAAACTTGATAGCCTTAATATCTGCTTTTCTAAATGGATTGAACTTCTTTCTTATCGCAATCAATCCTTTGTAGTATTCTAGAAGTTCTCTGTTAGGTTCAATTTTAAGTGCTTCTTCGTAATTTATCCAGTTCGTATCATCATCTTTTTCATAACTATCGTGGTCAACGGTTAGAGGTTTTGCTTTACCACCAGGCCAATTCACCCTGTTGGTCTTTCCATTAGGTAGAATAATTTCCTTATACCAGTTACCCTTTTCATCCTTTTTGAAATCCTTTAACCAAGGACTGTTGGGATCAACAATCTTGGTTCTAGCAAATTCTTGACCCTGATGGATCATTATACCACCTTGTATTGTAAATAGGAAAAGTGCAGCAATCTTGTTTTGAGCGAGTTGTTTTGGTGTAAGTTTGACAAACTCGGCTTTACTAACATTTACAACCTGATGCGTCTTATAATCACCGTTCCCTATCCTTATAAAGTCTCCAAGTGTTTCGTTATCGTGCGATTCGCCATAATTTATGTTATGTCCCTTCTCGTAGAACTCTCCTCCAACATCCCTTAAGAACCCTAGCACAAACCTTCTCATATCATCATTACTACCTTTGCCAAATACTATACCAGCTCCAGGCTTTGAAGAAGCAGAAGCACTACCCCTTATGAAGTTTCTCACTCTATCATTCCAAGCACCCATTCCTCTCTTTGAGAAGCCTACTAGTGTGTATCCACCACCATCTCTTGGTTCTCCTCTACCACCACCCCAAGGTTCAGCAACTAGTATAACTTCAGGATTAAGTTTCTTAGTTTCAGCTATAATTTTCTCGTGCGTTTTCCAGTCAATTATAGTCGCAAGGTCAAATCTGTATCCGTCAATCTTATACTCTACCATCCAGTATTTGACGCTATCAACAACCAATCTACTAGCCATAGGTTTTGCTGTATCAACATCATTACCACATCCACTTCTTGCATCATAACCGTGGAAGTCGTTCATAAAGAAGTAGTATTTCTTGTCAAGCCTCTTAAGAGGATTGTAGTCATATTGCGATACATGGTTATACACAACATCAAGCATCACTGCAATCTTTTCTTTATGTAAAGCCTTGACAACATCTTTAAACTCATTAACCTGAACACCACCTAAACCACTATACTTCCCGGGTGTCAAATCACCTGAAGAATAGTATGATTCTGGAGAGAAGAAAGAAGTTGTCATATACCCCCAGTGATTTCTAGAGTGAGCATTCCAGGTATTGACTATTGTTCCACCTTTTTCAGCACCTGCGTGTTCTACTTGCTGACCAAATGGTGGCTCGTAAGTTCCAGACTCATGTATAGGTAGAAACTCAACAGCATTAACTCCTAGTTCCTTAAGCCAGGTTATCCCACCGATAACACCTTTACCAGTGTAGATAAAGCCTTTATATGTTCCTCTTATGTTTTCAGGAACACCTGAAGAGGGATGTGCTGTAAAATCTCTCAAGTGTGACTCATATATTATTGCATCCTCTGCTTTCAGTCTTACCCAGTCAGTTCCTTCCCAGTTATACTTTGAAGTATCTATTATAACTCCCATACCTTTCTGTTTGTATGAATTCTCAACTGCTATTGCTTTTGCGTAAGGGTCAAATATTACAAGGTCTGGGTCAAAAGCCTCAGTAAAGTGTTTTGGACCACTAACTCTATATCCATAATACTTTCCAAACAAGTTTCCTTCAACTTTAGCTTCCCATACACCGTTTGGATCCCTTGTCATATCATACTCTTTTTTGTTCTTCATCTCAATCGGGTCATCTGCAATCACAAGCGTTATCTTAGTAGCCCTTGATGAGAAAACTCTAAAAACATTAACACCTCCTTCTATATTATGTCCTAATGGCTTGTCCGAGTAGAATTTATATAGTATCTTCTCGTAGTTTATAAACCTCTTGTTTCTAAAGGTAGTATCATCACTAGTTGAGATAGCCCAAACATCATCAACAGTTATAGGAGAACCCAGAGTAAGCCTAACCTCCTTTTTCTTGAGAGGCTTTACATCAATTACCTTTATCTGTTTGTTAGTATCAGCGTCTGACCTTATGACAAACATATCAGGTTTAAACTCAAATCCTTGAGGGGGAGTGTACTTTAAAGTTACACTAACATTGGTTTCATCTATCGCAGAAGCAACAACTACTTGCAACTTATATTCTGGTTGTTCTTTTACCTCTGCCGTCTCCTCCTCCGGTGGAACACAACTACTCAGTAAAATCCCTATAGAAAAGGTTACACTCATCAGAATAAGCATCAAACGATACATAATATACCTCCTGTCTAATGTTATCAGATACTTATTTTGAACAAAAGCGTAATAACAATTCAACAGATTAAGGATTTTAGGAACTTTGTGAAGTCGTTATTTTTTGATTATAGCGTTAAATGTTAGGCTGATAAGGAGAGAGTACGTGTGTGCGTTTGAGTGTAAATGTGTAAGTGAGGTATTCTGGAATTTTTGTATTTTTCTACCTTCCAAGCAGATTAGGTATTGCTAAGGTTAGAAGAAGATTTAGGAATTGTGTATGTGAGTTATGTAAATCAGGCATTCAAAATGCTATAAAAATACCAACCTCTTGACTAGACTTCAGTCTTCTAGAAGGTCTAACTTTTTTAAACTCTAGTCTAAATATATCTAGATAATCGCCACTAGTGACAATTCTACCCTCTTCTGTATCGTTAAAGTAGATCCACGCTTTTAGTTCTTCACTGTAATCATGGATATTTTCTGGAATAGTATCGTATTGTCCTTTATCCAAAATTACATCAATCATCTCTCTATAATACCAACTGGGATGACCCTCTAGGTAATCTAACTTGGATAATGTTTCATCATCAACCAAATAAACTTCCCCTATTATCTGACTTGTTTTTATGTTCTTATTTACGAATGGTATTGTTCTTGCGTACATGGTGTATCTCTCTTTAGTTTTGGCAAAGCCGATGAATTTCGCTTCCTTAAGGAGATAGTGGTTTCCTAAACCTTTTCTTAGAGTCCCATAGACAAAAACATAGTTTTCCTTTTTCATAGATATAAATATAACATAACAAGAGCTTATTGAAAAATGTTATCTAACTTTTCTTTTTCCTTTTACAATCTGTTGTATTCTGGGGTATGGTTCATCTTCATATCTTGCAGGAGTAGGCTTAAAGTATCCGAGCGATGCCACCATAGCAGCGTTGTCAGTTGAGTATTTTACAGAAGGTATATAGCACTTAATATCTCTGTCTTCTAGAAACTTTTTTCTCAAATACGAATTTGCAGATACTCCGCCTGCTACAACGATATTTCTTATACCAACTTCATCCGAAAGCCACTTGGTTTTGATATGCAAAACATCAATTGCTGACTTCTGAAATGAAGCACATATATCTTTGACTGTTTGTTCATCCAGACTACCAATCTTTCTCATAGTGTAAAGAACACTCGTTTTAAGACCACTATAGCTGAAGTTATACCTATCATAATGCTTATCAATTGCTCCTAGAGGGAAGTTGAACTTCTCGGGATTACCTTCTTTTGAGAGTTTGTCAATGATTGGACCTCCCGGATAACCAAGTCCTAGCATCTTAGCAACCTTATCAAACGCTTCACCAACCGCATCATCAACGGTATATCCAACCATTTCAATGTTATAAAAGTCTCTGACAATGAAAAGGTTTGTGTGTGCCCCTGAGACAACAAGACCAATAAAAGGGAATTCTACATCATATTCAATGAATGGTGAAAAAAGATGTGCTTCAACGTGATCAACCTTAATGAGTGGTTTGTTATGAAAGAACGAAATAGTTTTTGCAACATTCACTCCTATGAGAAGCGATGATAGTAATCCTGGACCAAATGTTACTGCAACACTATCAATCTCCTCAAGTCTTACTCTTGACTCCTCAAGAGACCTCTGTAGTGCTATATTTATAAACTCAAGGTGTTTTCTTGAAGCAATCTCCGGTAGAACTCCATGAAATTCCTTATGAAAATCTATTTGTGAGATTACTACATTTGACAATACTTCCTTACCATTTTTGACTATTGCTACTGATGTTTCATCACACGAAGTTTCTATGCCAAGAACGAGCATATCACTTTCTCTTTACTAGTATTTTTGAAGGTCTGTTGTTTTCAATCTCAACAACCTTGAATATAAAGTTTTTATATTCACAAACATTGTTATATTTTGGAATATTACCAGTTATAAACATTATGAAGCCCATAAGCGTTCTGACATCAAGTTTGTCAAGCAGTTCATCATCAATATCAAGCCCAATTTCAATAGATACTTGCTCAATAGGTGCCCATGCACTAACAAGATACTCATCTTGTGACAACTTCTGTATCTCAAAATCTTCATCCTCTTTGTTATCAGTCTCATCAAGCATCTCCCCCATAACTTTCTCTACTATGTCCTCTAGTGTTATGATACCAATGTGGTTTCCATACTCATCAACGACAACAGCTATATTTGTGAACTTTTGCTTCATAAGAGAAAGAATATTACTAGCATTCATATTTTCAGGAACAAATATGATATTCCTTCTTATTCCATTCAGATCAAACTTGCCGTTCGTTTCAATATATTTGCCGAAGAAGTCTTTGTAGAAAATGTAGCCAACTATCTTGTCAGTGTTTCTATCAATCAGAGGGAGTCTTGAATACATGTATTTCTTGAATTTGTCTAACACTTCGTCAATTGTATCATCACTATAGCAAACAACTGCATGTGGTCTAGGAAGAACCATCTCACCAGCATAGATATTTGATAAATATTTGGAAACCGTTCTCTGAAGATTTTGAAAACTTCTACGCTTTGGCATAGCGTTATTCTGGTATAAATGATCTTATCTTATCAAGGATATCAGGTGGTATCTTATCTTCGTTGTCTTTCAGATATCTCTTTAGAGCTCCAATCCTATTGGTAAGTTCAATAACTTTATAGTAATAATTTGCGTTGCCGATAAGGTTTGAAATACTACTTTGAATATTTTCACCCCTTCCTTCAACATCAAAATATCTTACTTTTAATCCTACAACCTTGCTACCTAATGAAATATTGCTTATAAACAATGGAACTCCCTCAACAAATACAAAGTTCTCACCACTCACATAATCTTTAACCTTATAGTTGAGGTAGTTTTCATTTGAAAGTATGACGCAGAAACCTACTCCACTTAAGATGTAGTAGTAATAATTAGTGCCCTTCGTGTAGAACACAAATTCATTACCTTTTCTTATCCTAAGTTTCTTGGTAATGATATAGTAGTCTTTGGAAGTAAATAGTTGTAGATCACTCTGGATTTCTGGTGTTGTTTTGGTTTGTATCTCCATATCGCTGTTATACCACAGTAGCAAGTAAAGCTTATAGAAGAATATTTGCTCGTTAAACTCATAAGGTATTGAAACTTCTAGAAAGTTAGTATTGCCAAGTTTTGAATATAAGGAAAATGAATATGGTATTAAAATCTCAAACACATCGGAGAGGTTTAGGTAGTTTGTGATTGTAAGGTTTTGTTTGACTAAATAATCTAAAACTCCTGAACTTATGAATAAAAACAATCTCTCAAGTATTTTTGACTTCCTTATAACCTTAACGAAAGCATCTTCGTTTTTGGGCAGCGAGTAATCTGTTATCTGAATTGTGTTTAGGTATTCTAGTTTCTTCAAGTCAATCTTTTCAAAAAGTTCTTCTACACTAGATTCTCTGACTTTTACAATAAACTTTGAAGAGGATTGTTCTTCGTGTATAGTGTCTATTAATTCAAGTTTCAAAAGACTCACTGAAGGTATGTTTTTTGAGAATGTGCTAACAACAATAAATAAAACTACGAAGAATACTGGTATTACGTTTATATACCATGGTATAGAAACATTCCTTAATAAGTTTGTGAAAAGTAGTAAGGAATAGAGTAAAACTACCAAGGATGCTACGAAACCTGTTGTTAGAATAATTGAATAGTCTGGATATACCTCAACGGAAAAGATTAGAGACAACAGCAATATTGACAAAGAAATGAATATGAGTGATATGAATAGGTACAGTGATATGAAAGGTGAGAATTTGTGAGGAACTATTCCCGAAAATAAAAACCTGATGTTGTAGGATTTATGTGAAAAGTATAGTATAGGCAGGATGAGATAGATGACAAACAAGCAGATGTATATTATAATTGTCTTTAGAATCTGCAGTATGAATGGATAGTTATAGAAATCAAGTATGTTATCCATAGATTTTACTAGACTCACATACGCATAGATGTTTTTGTAATTCAGTATAACTATTACTGTTAGTATTAGAGATACTATAACATCTAGGGCTATAAAAAACTTTTTTTGACCTTGCTTAAGGTCAGTTTTGAGTTGGTATCTTGAGAAGGATATACTTGTTCTGGTAGTGAAAGGAATAAGTGTGAATAAGAAGACTAGAACAGTTATTATAGTTATTATGGATATATTTGATAGCACTATGGAACTTATACCAAGTGATGATAAGTTGTTATAGAAATTTGAGAATGCTGATATAACTACTATAAACGCTATTGTGATGATAGTGACTAGAGTGTATAGAAGGAATTTTAATGTTTTTTTCACAATACTACCTCTTTCTCATTTACATTGCCGAGAGCGGGAGTCGAACCCGCACGGTGTTGCCACCACCTGATTTTGAGTCAGGCGCGTCTGCCAGTTCCGCCATCTCGGCTGGACCTATACAAAGTATATAAGCCTGTATAAATCTTTATCAAATTCACTCGGATACAAAAAAATTCTAGTTTATTCAATGGCTAAATGGATGTTGAACCTAAAGTAAGATTTTACATACTCGTCAGTTTTTATTAGATTTTTAATGTTAATAAGTCTATGGATTATCAAAAAACTTTGTCAAGACCTGTATTTTTTGAGGGAATTGGACTACACACTGGGGAATACTCCGCCATTGAACTACTGCCTGCTGAAGAAAATAGTGGTATATTGTTCCAAGTAGAGGATAAAACTTTTGAATGTAGTATAAAAAGTGTATGCGATACTCTGCACAACATTTCGTTGTGCTTTGGTGATTATAAGATCATGACTGTTGAGCACTTGTTAGCATCTCTGTTTGGTCTAGGGATTGATAATGTAATCGTAAGAATAGTTAGAGGAAGCGAGATACCTATCCTTGACGGTAGTTCAAAGGTCTTCGTTGAACGAATGCTGGAAGCGGGTATAGTTAAGCAAAAGGATAAGAAAAATTATTTCTATCCCGATATTGAATTTTACTTTCATAAGAATGAAGACCAGTATATCAAATTCAAGCCAAATGATAGGCTTGTTATTGATTATGAGATAGAATTTGATGTGATAGGCAGGGAACATATGAGAATTGAAATCAATGAGGATAGTTTCTTGAGAGAAATATGTAATGCAAGAACTTTTGGTTTTATTGAGGATGCTGAAATTTTGAGAAAGTCGGGGTTAGCACTTGGAGCAGGGTTAGATAATGTACATGTGTATAGTAGGACTGAAAGAAGGTCTCTGAATGAGAGTAGGTATTCTAATGAGAGTGTTAGACACAAGGTATTGGACCTTCTTGGTGCTATTGCACTGTTTTATCCAAGAATAGTAGGTGAGTTTATAGCAAGAAAAAGTGGTCACTTCGTTGACTGCAAATTAATATCTATGATATACGATGAGTATATGTAAATCCCATAGACAACCTGCATAACTAAATTGAAGAAAGTTAAAGTATTTTTTAAGTAGATCTTTACCAAATTATAACATCTAAACATTCTTAAGTATTTCTCTAAGTTTTTCAAAATCCTCTCTTATAAGAGGTAATTGCGATTCATTTCTCAGAACCGCTGCAGGATGTAGGGTTGGTAGAAATATAATGTTGTCTATCTCAAAAATCCTACCTCTTATCTTTGTTATCTTGTCTTCACCTATTACATACTTTGAAGCGGTAGCACCTAGAAGGACTACAACCCTTGGAGATATTAGTTCCAGCTGTCGTTTAAGGAATGGATTACAAGCAATTGCTTCTTCCTGTGATGGTTGTCTATTTTCAGGAGGTCTGCACTTTACAATATTTGTTATATATACTTCATTCCTACTTAAACCTATCTCTGAAAGGAGTTTTGTTAGCAATTGCCCTGCTCTTCCAACAAATGGTCTTCCTTGTATATCTTCTTCTCTACCTGGTGCTTCACCTATTATCATAACCTTCGCGTAGTAACTACCTTCGCCGGGAACTGCTTTGGTCCTACCAGTATGCAGATTACAATTCTTACACGATATTATCTCTTTATCTATCTGCTTAAGCTGTTTGAGTTTTTCATCTGACTTTTGATTATATGTTGTAGTTGATTTGATGGTTGTTTGATTAGTTTTTTTATCACCACTATTGGAAAATAATCCTGAGTAGAATGGTTCGTCTTTAGCAAGGAGTTCTAACCTTCTTATTAAACCATCCAAATCTATTTTCTCCATTGATTTGCATCAAGTTTAAAATCGCGTTACTATCCTTCGCAATTTTTGGTTGATTTCGGAAGTTAAGATTTAGTTAGATTAAGGTAATTCATTGAAAGGTCCTAACAATTTTTAGACATCCTGACAAGAATGTTACCAGATTGAAAGATACCGAACTTCTTATATAGAATTGTAGTCTGCAAAAACATGTCCTATGACCGAGGGGGCAAAAAAATTCTCGGTTTTACAGTCTTGATCAAGACTGTAATTGTGAATATATGGATGTAAAAGAGATAAGAAGTCTTATATCACAGTCAAAACAGAATCAGCTGAAGACATATGAGATTGGTCTTATACTAGAGCCTATTGAGCAAATTGTCGGCACAGTAATGGATAAGGTAAAAGGAATAATAACACAATATGGCGGTAAAGTTCTGAATGAGTCTGAGCTCGGTAGAAGAACACTAGCATATCCTATAAGGAAGAACAGGAAAAAGTATCTAGAAGGTATCTACAAATTCATCGTATTTGAAGGAACATACTCTACAGTAGAAAACCTAGATAGACTAGTTAGAATAAACGAGAACATCATAAGGCATATAATACTGAAGATAAAACACACTAATTAGAGGATATTTATGGCTAGAAGTTTTAATAAAGTAATACTTGTCGGGAACTTGACGAAAGACCCTGAGGAAATATTATTGGCACAAAGTGGTAAAAAACTAATTAAAGTTACGTTAGCAATTGATGACACATATAGAGATAAAAAGAATACTTTTTACTTTGATGTGAACTTCTGGGAACCTATAAGTGATGTTGTCAGAAAATATACAAAGAAAGGAACGAAGATACTAGTTGAAGGTAGGTTAATACAGATAAGGAGAGAAAAAAAAGACCAAAACGGTAATAAGGTCGTAAGTGTTAAGACAGAAGTAGTTGCAGAAGATCTAATTTTGCTTTCTCCAAAGCCTCAAGAAGAAGTGAGTATTCAAGAAAACAGCAATTTAAAACATAATATTGATACTAGCAAACAAGTAGCTCAGTCTGATATACAGTCTAGAGAAGTACAGTATCAGCCCCACATTGACAATTCTTATGATGATTCAAGTAGTGAAGGGGATACTCTTGATGATAGTTTCCCTGAAGATATTGAAGATCAAACGGATGATTACGAAGGACTTGATGAGTCAGATGAAAATAATAATAGAAATCATGATGATGATGTAGAAGATATGGATACTAATAAAAAATTTTAAAACATTTCAAGAGGAGGTTTGAGATGTTGGAAGAAAAGATTGATAATCAGTCTTTTGAGGAGAAACAGAGTGTTGAAGATAAAACTCAAGAGACTCAGAAGGGCTTTTCTGTTAGGAAGAAAAAGAGAACTTGTCCTGAGAAACTTCTTAATGTAACCTACAAAGATGTTGATATCCTATCACAGTTTATCACGATAACAGGCAAGATAAGATCCTCAAAGATAACTAGACTCTGTAAAAAAGTTCAAAAAAGAATAACTAGAGAGATAAAGATTGCTAGGATAATGGCTTTATTACCTTTCACTGACAGGTAGATAATTTTTTGGAGAGGTGTCCGAGCGGCCTAAGGAGCAGCACTGGAAATGCTGTGTAGGGGTATCCCCTACCGAGGGTTCAAATCCCTCCCTCTCCGAACGATCTTTTCTAGAATTCATATCCTATCTGCAGATATCCTTTCCAGTTTTGGTAGTCAAGCACTCTCCTACCATCAAACGGTGATGCAAAATCTAACCTTAATTTAAAACCTGTTCCCAAAAGAATACCAAAACCTACTCCTAGACCTATTTTCAGGTCCTTGAGTTTAAAAGCATTTTCATTTTCGTCAAAGTATGTTATCTGCCATAGTGTCGGATTATCTCCTATCATTCCTGCATCAAAGAATAGGCTAGCAAACACGGGTGGAAGTGGAAAACCAAAAGGTCCAAGCAAAGCTCTTATGAGTGCTACCCTTATCTCTAGGTTAGATAGAAGGAAATAAGTTCCTTCAAACTCTCTGAATCTGTATCCCCTTATTGTTCCAACACCACCTAAAGCAAACTTTATAGTTCTTGCATCCTTACCTTCCTTCAAGCCTCCAACGATCCTAAAAGCCACAGTGTCAATAAGCGTTATCATTAAGTATCCCCTAAAATCTCCTATGAGAGAAAATAATGTCTTATCACCATCAAAGAGTGGAGGATAATAAGATGCCCTAAATTGTGTTCTTATACCATTTACAGGACCTACTGCTGTCCATAGTGTAGAGTCGTATGAATAATTTAGTGAAACATTGTTGAGAGAATACATCCTGCTTGGAACAACAGTATTGTTCTGATAGTCTATCCTTGGAATATCAAAATACTCTGTTCTTTCTAGAAATAGATCCAACCTTGAGAATGTTGAGAAAGGATAAGACAGAATACCACCAAAACCTGCTTTAGAATAGTAATATCCCTCAACTTCGTAGAACATAGATGGTAGGTAGAAAAAGTTCATCAGTGACGAAATATAGTCTCTAGTGTTATATGCCTGAAAACCGAAGTCAAAGTAGTATTTGTAGTTATAGTATGACGCTATAAAATTGATTTCGGATAGACTGAATGATGTAGGACCTGTAATATATGCGTTATTGAATAGTATAGAGAGTCTCTGATCCCCGAGAATATCACTGAAACCTGCTCCTAGAAGAATTATGAAACCTATATCAGTGCTTAATGAAAACGCACCGGTTATATAATCAACAGTCGGTATTAGTGTATATCTATTCACATCTCTTGGCTGTATTCCTGATATTCTTTCATTTTCAAAGTTAAAGTTGCTTATATCTGATAGTAGTATCTCCTTTTGGTTTTTTATTTCGTTAGTATAGACCTTTGATATATCAAATTCTTTTTGATACAGATTATAGGTAAAATTGTTAATTGATGAGAATATAATGTTAGAAGACGTAAAATCCAGTTTTGGTGAGAAAGCACCGCTTATGATCCTAGAAAATCTCCTTATGGTGTTGTTCTCAAAGTTATACACAAATATATTCCTTACACCGTCAATCGTTGAAACAAAAAGCAAGTATTTACCATCTCTTGATAAAAACGGATTCTGTTCTTCACCACCTAGGTCTATAAATTTTTCAATACTTTTATCCTCCAGACTTACTCTGTATATGTCAGTATCCGTTGAGAATATACTTGATTTATTCCTAGTAGAGATGAAATAAACATACTTTTTGTCAGGAGATATTCTCGGCTCTGAGTCGTAAAAAATGTCATCCGTGAGCCTGACCAGATTCTTTGTACCTAAATAGTATAGATATATATCTTCTCTCTTACCATCAAATCCAGAAAAAACTATAATCTCTCCATCAGGAGATATATCGGGAGAAGATATTATTCTTATATTCTCAAATGTTATTTGGTATGTATAGTCATTTGTTATGCTATACACATTTATAGCGTCTCTTCCACCTGACCTTGACACAAAGACCAGAATACCATTGTCCGATGCAGATATGTTGTTTCTTGTTATATGGAATTCCAGATAGTTTTCATTAAAGCCTCCTATCACTAGTGTTTTAACTATCTTCTTGTCTTTTGTGTCATACAGGACAACTTTTGGGTAAATGTCTTTGTATGTCAAAAATGCTACAAGGTTTGATGATACAAATGTTGGTATAAACTTGCTGTATGTTGAAGAACCATACGGTTCGTCAGTAATTGACCTAGCAAAAGCTTCAGCCTCTTCGTATTCAGATAGCATAGAGAGATATTTCTTCCTAGTTTCATACACGAAGTTTTTCTCCAGGTCCTCAAGTGACATCCCTGTTTCAGACTTGAAAGGTTCCTTAGCACCTGTAAGGTATGATTTGAATATCTTATATATTGTTGGCTTTCCAAACCTATCGCCGATGTATTTTAAAAATGCTTGACTCTGTTTATATATCAGTATATACTCACTTGGATATAGTCGGTTTAGGTCAGACAATCTGCTTATAGGGACAATGTTATTATTTACTGATATATCTCTTATTATCTCTTCAGTCGAGAAATCCCATTCAACGGAGTAGTATTCAGCCATACCTTCTATAAACCAAAGAGGAATTATTACATCACTAGTCCTCAAGATTCTTCTGAACTGTGGTGATTTAAGTGCATCAAACTGATAAACATGTACCATCTCATGTTTCAAGACTCTCTTGAAAAATCCCCAGTTACCATTTATTGGCATAACTAGTCTGTTCTTAACACCTTCAGTGAAGCCTCCAGTATCCTCGCTTATAAACTCATCTACTACATTATTCGCTTGAAAGTCAATCTGGTTTGGAAAGAGTATAACTGGGAAAACCTCACCTAGTTCCTTTTGAGTAAGACTTCTCAAATCCTCATCAGAATCCTTTAATGCTCTTATAACTATACCTAAAACATTGGTTTGACTCGTATCAAGGAAAAGTTTATAGTTCCCGAGATCATAAATATACCAATCGTGATTTCGGTATGTTATCTTGTTCTTGCCGAAACCAAACAGATCATGAGACGGAGTGAAAAAAAGTATTATCAATGCTGAATACAAAAATTTTTTTATACTCATTGGTAAATATTATAATAAAACTAAACATTCTAATCAAATAGATGATAAACTACTTAAGTAGTGTTTAAGATGTTCAAAAAACCAAAAGTGTCCAGTATCTAAACATTTAGAGTAGTAATGTATTTATGCTATCAAACTACAAATTTTCGTTTTTGATAGACTTGTTTGGAAACATATAGAATTAATAGCATGATAGACCTTAAGAAAATAAGGAATTTCTCAATAATCGCTCACATAGACCACGGAAAATCAACACTTGCGGATAGACTGCTTGAAATAGGTGGTGTTAAGGAGAGGACTAACGACGATGCTCCAGCTCTTGATTTTATGCCTGTGGAGAGAGAACACGGCATAACAGTTAAAGCACAGTCAGCAACATTCTTATACACATCAAAGGATGGAAATACTTACATATTCAATCTGATAGACACTCCTGGACATGTTGATTTCAACTTTGAAGTAAGAAGGTCTCTAAAGGCTTGTGAAGGAGTTTTGCTACTCGTTGATGCAACTCAAGGTGTTCAGGCTCAAACGCTTACTAACTTTCTACTTGCGTTTGAGGAAGGGCTTGAGATAGTTCCAGTAATAAACAAAATAGACCTTCCAAGTGCAGACATTGAAGCAACTAAAAGAGAGATTGAAAAAGAACTCGGTATTCCTTCCGATGATGCTATACTCGTAAGTGCTAAAGAAGGTATCGGAATAGAAACGCTTATGGAGGAGATAATAAGAAGGATACCACCGCCGAAAGGAAACATCAACGCTCCCCTAAAAGCACTAGTTTTTGACTCTTTCTACGACAACTACAAAGGTGTAGTTGCAAAAATAAGAGTATTTGACGGTAGTGTTAAGCCCGGTGATGAAATACTCTTCATGGGAGGACAGAAAAAATATAAGGTAGAAGAAGTTGGAACTATGGCTCTCAAGTTTATCAAGAAGGATGAACTTACCGCAGGTGAAGTTGGATATCTAATAGGTAATATAAAATCCATATCGGACTTCACAGTAGGCGATACTATAACTTCTGCTAGCAATCCTACCGCTGAACCACTTCCAGGATATAGAGAACCAAAGCCTATGGTCTATGCTTGTATATTTCCAACTGAAAATGAGGACTTCAATGAACTTAAGGAAGTTATGTATAAACTCAAACTCACTGATGCTTCTATAACATTTGAGCCGATAAACTCTGCTTCTATGGGAATGGGGTTTAAATGTGGTTTTCTCGGATTGCTACACATGCAGATTGTTATGGAACGCCTTGATACTGAGTTTGGTGTTTCCGTTGTCAGCACCATACCAACAGTGAAATACAAAATCAATATGAAGGATGGTAGCACATTGTATGTAGAGAATACTATGGAGATGCCCGAACTCTCAAGAATAGATAGTATTGAAGAACCTTTCACATTGGTTTCAGTAATAACGCCTGAGGAGTATATAGGTTCAGTTATGGAAATAATCAGAAACAAAAGAGGTGAGCAAAAAAGTATGCACTACATAGATACAAAAAGAGTGGAACTAAAATATGAAATGCCTTTGTCAGAGGTAATATACGGTTTTTTTGATAGACTGAAGAGTGTAAGTTCTGGATATGCCTCAATGGACTATGAATTCATAGGATACAGAGAGTCAGACATAGTGAAACTTGATATACTTGTTAATGGTAAGCCTGTTGATGCATTATCATTTCTAGTTCATAGGGACTCCGCCCAGATAAGAGGTAGAGAACTTGTTAAGAAACTTCAAAAACTTATACCAAAGCATCTTTTCCCGATCGCTATCCAGGCAGCAATAGGCAGCAAGGTGATAGCAAGAGAGGATATATCTGCCTTGAGAAAAGATGTAACAGCAAAATGCTACGGGGGAGATGTAACAAGAAAGAGAAAACTACTAGAAAAGCAAAAAGAAGGTAAGAAACGCCTTAAGATGGTAGGGACTGTAAGCATCCCCCAAGAGGCTTTTCTAGAAGTGATGAAAATAAATCAGTAGATTTACAAATGAATTATACTTTCTATATATGTAACATCAACAATTTTCCGTTTGTTTCATCGGAGATATAATTTGGGTTTTATAGTTTGAACCTGAAAATAACTTCGTCAAATTCTATCGTGAAGACCTGATTTTTATTCTCATACTTCAGACACCTATCTTTGAGTATCTTCTTCATTATTTCGTAAGTGAAAATGACATCTTCTTCACAATGTTTTATCACTAGGTCTATTTTCCCTTCTCTGAAGAAGTTTGGCATATCCTTACTATGCATCGTCTTACCAACTTTGTTGATATTATTCTTTACAAGGTTGTTAAGTGAAATTCTTGTTTCTCCTACATATCTCTTGATCAGGTCATTAAGAATATCAAAAGTTTTTACATTGTCGCTCACTTCAAAACGTTTATCATACCTAGACAGGACCTTGTAGTCAAAATTCCTTGTGTTATAACCTATTACTATATCTGAAGAAAAAAGTAAATCTATGAGTGCTCTGACATTATTTTCGTTGAATATGAGAAAATTGTCCTCTTTTATATCATAAACTACCGCTATTGATAGACGCATATCTTTTGCGTTATCCCAACCACCTACTTCGTAGGAATACATCTGTGTCTCAACATCAAAAACTAATGGTTTTCTAAAATTTTCAAGTGGATACTCAAGGAGGTTGTAATAACCATACTTTTCATTTTCTTCAACTTCTGGAATATCTTTTCTAAGATGAGTTATTGAATATTTTACGAGTCTTGGTGTTAGAACCTCTTTGTTTTCTACAACTGAACTTTCAAGAGAGTCAAGTATGAAACTCAAAACTTTTAACCCTATTCTTTTTGATAGTAAATTATTTGCATTTCCGCATTTAGGTGATTGGATGCAAGCAGGACATCCACTATCTTCTTTACATGAACAGGATTTAACACCTAGGAATGCTCTTCTTACTATCCTATCAAACTTTTCAAATGCTATTTCAGAATATCCCACCCCTCCTTCAACACCTTCGTATATGAAGATCGCAGGCATTTCACCTTCGCTTACATACGAAAGACCGCCTATCTCACTCCTACTACATAGTATTTCCGACGGATACATACCTATTATGGAGTGCTCAGCAGAGTGAAGACCTGCCCTGAGAATATTCTCTTCATTAATCTTGTAGTTCTGCATTGATCTGTTGCTCCTAACAAATTTTATATCCTCATCATACTTTATAATCTTTCTAATCTCCCTTCCGTCAAACAGGATAACTACTCCTTCAGTTTCATATTCAAGAGTATATGGTGATGGATATTCAGTGTAGCTTATTACAACCTTTTCGTTTATAATCTCGCCATTAACGTTTTTAGGTCTATATTCAAACTTGATATAGCCTGTGTAAATCTCCTTTACTCTCAACTTACAGTAGTTAAGTGAAAGATTTTTATACTTTTTTGTCTTGATAACACCTAGTATTTCAATGTCTTTGTCGTTTATAACTTCTGTTGAAAAATCTTTTTCAGTAGGCTTTACTCTGACAATCTTATTGTCAAAATCTAGACTAACTACTTCATAACTGTCTCCCATGTGTATGTATATTCCTCCCGGATGACACTCCCAGAAGATACGTTCAATACTTATTTCTCCTATTCTTTTGTTTTTTGTAACGTCGTATATGTCAAATGAGACTCCTATTCCGCGGATATTTACCATCCTTCTTATATCGTTTTTTGTGAGTTGCGTAAAGAAATATTTTTCATTATTATGGTTTGCACCACCGAAAAGGACTCCCTTCTGCTTATCTGAAAGATTCTTTATGAACTTTTCAATGGTATATATACTGTCCTGCCCCCAGTATTTTTCTATTAGAGTATCAGTTATGTAGTTACTAGTACTCTCTGTAGCCTCATTATACGCAATTATGGATGTCGCAATGTAGTATCCTATGATTCTGTCATTTAGTACGTTTGCACTTAAGTTTTCAACTTCATCAGAAAACAATTCTTGAGGATTGTTGTAGTAGTAGTTGTCTAGAATGTTTTCAGTAGGAAAGAATACGACAGTTCCATCCCTTATTCTTCCTGTTCTCCCGAACCTCTGTCTCAATGAAATCTTTGAAAATGGAAAGCCAATAGCACATACAACATCAAGATCCCCAATATCAATTCCCATCTCAAAAGCAGAAGTAGTGATAAGTCCTTTGATTTTCCCGTCTTTGAACATGTTTTCAATTGCAACTCTATCCTTATGATTATACCCTGATCTGTAAGGACTTATGATATGAGATAGTTTTGAATTTTTAATAATCTTTGTTATCCTCTCTACCATCCTTCTAGAGTTAACAAAGACAATAGTTTTTTTAGAAAGTGTATCTACAAAGGTTCTGAGAGTATCAACGATTCTTCCACTACTACTGGTAGTTGATAGGTAGATTCTGTTAGGCAGTAAAAATTCAACTTTCTTGTTGCCTGATGTGCTTTTGTCAATAATTACGAACTTTTTACCAAATAGATTTTCTATAAAACTCTTCGGATTTCCTATCGTTCCAGAAAGTGCGAAGTATCTAGCGTTGTTTCCATAAACATGATTAAGCATATTAACTAACCGTATTATGTTCCCGAAGTGAGAACCTTTTATCCCAGACATTTCATGTATCTCATCAACGATTATTACCTTTAAATTTTTCCAAAACCTCTCCCAACTTCGGTTGTATAGTATGAGCGAATATACAAGCATCTCAGGATTTGTTAAGACAAATCCTCCTCTACTTTTTATTCTAGCTCTTACGCTATCACTGGTACCTGAAGTTAGAGGATATACTTCAACGAATGGAACTACATTCCCTATGTAACTATCAACCTTCTTTGCCTGATCATTTATGAGTGCATTTGTAGGAGCAATATACAGTGCTACTGCGTTTTGGTCTTTGTAGAGTTCTTCTAGATATGATATCAAATACGCTAATGTTTTACCAGAAGCAGTTGGTGTGACAAGAGCAACATTATTACCTTCTGAAAATTTATTAATTGCTTCTGCTTGATGTTTGTAAAGTTTGATACCGAGTTTCTCAAGTAGTGTTTTTGAATATTCACACAATTCAACACCTTCCTCGTATTCTGGATGCGTGTAGGGCTTTACATGAACTATATCAAACTTTGAGTATATGTCAAACTGTAGTTTTAGTTTTTCATCCATTCGCTACCTAGAGTATTATGTATGTCATAAAACTTTGTTTTCTATAACTATCTCACGAAGTTTAGTTAAGAGTCTTTTGTTGGAAGTACTCTGAATACCCATTTCTATAACTTACCGAAGTACCTTTTAAAACCTTCTTCCCCTAACACCGCTAAACCCGCCTAGAAGGCAGAAGAATATACTTTGATAAAGTGTCTATAGTTTCTCTAATAGTTTCTCTATTTGTTATACTTCTTCACCCTAATCTTTACCAAACTCTAGCACAAACTTTAGTATAACTAAGTTTTGTAATTCAGAATTGTTATTTTTCATCAGTTAGTAAAGCCTAGAATTTTATTGAAAACTTTTACAACTATTGAGGAGTCTAGTTAAGGAAGTAATGAACTAACAAAACTACAGATACAAAACCAAAAAGCAATGACAAACTTATAGACTTACCTTGCCTTTTCAGACTTCACTGAACTTGAACTGTGCTAGTTGGAATGTCAATAACTACGATTTTCAAAATAGAGGTATGAAGTATATAATAGCAGTTATAAGACCCGAAAAACTTGATGAAGTCAAGGAGGCATTAAGAGAGATAGATGTTTCTAGAATGACCGTTACAGAAGTTCAAGGATATGGAAGACAAAGAGGGTATCTTGATGAGACCATGGGGATAGACAAGGGAATAAGGTTTGTTAGAAAAGTCAAACTTGAAATTGCAGTCAATGACGAATTTGTTGAACCTACGATAAACACTCTACTTAAAGTAGCAAGAAGCGAAGATGGCAGAATTGGTGATGGTAAAATATTCATTCTACCTCTTGAAGAGGTGATAAGGATAAGGACTGGTGAGAGAGGAAGAGAGGCTATATGAAGATCGTCTTTTCTAGCGAAAAGAACAGAATTTTCGGAGATAAGATTACGATAGAGGACCAGAAAGACTTTAAGCATCTTAAAAAGGTTCAAAGAATAAAGATTGGTGAGGAAATACTCTTCTACCAAGTTGAAGAAGAGACACAATACAAGGCAAAGGTTGTTGATTTCGGTAAGGATAGTATAATCTTAAGGGTTCTATCAAGTGAAAGACTAGTAAGAAGTAAGCCAGAGATCTTCATCGTTCAAGCACTCGTTCAGAAGGGAACTTTTGAGGATGAACTTAATAGACTCTCTGAACTTGGCGTCGACTACCTACAGCCCATAATATCAAGGCATTCCCAAAACTTCGGCTTTGACGATAAGTATATGGATAGACTTAGACGCATATCCTACGAAGGTGCAAAGACCGTAGGTAACCCATTTCCAACAACAGTTCTAAAACCCTTTAGCATAACCAAGAACCTGAATGACTTCAAGAAATTCATCAGTAACTTTGATGGTAAAACAGAATTTCTATTGCTTACAAACAGAGTAATCAATAATGTCTCGTTTGACTTTCTAGATATTATACCTGCCTTGAAAGGTTTTGAGAGGATCGTTATTTGTGTTGGTAGTGAGGGGGGATTCACCGATGAGGAAGAGGATAGTATCATTTCTTTAGGGTTCAAGCCTGTAAATCTTGGTAAAAGAATACTACTTCGTTCAGATACTGTCTGCGTTGGTGTTTCGTTTGTTTTAAGACTTCTAAAACCAAACCTATAGTAGGGAGATATATGTTAAGAAGCATCCTAGAACAAGGATAGTATTTGAGTTTAGACACTCAGTGTGCCAATCTAGTTTTATACTATGACGAAGTTATCTCTTTCAATGAAAGATACGAGATATGGTTTTAAGACTACTTGTGTTGAACCTAAATAAAGCAAGAAGTTAAGGAGTTGGTTTTCCAAACAGTAGAGTGATTTGATAGTTTATCACTAAACAAACCCTAGTTAGATAATGTTAATTTGATTTTCGTATGGATTTTCTTATATTTTTCTATCAAAGAGAGGAATTGTATGAAACTTTCTGGTGCGAAGATACTCCTTGAGTCTCTCAAAAAAGAGGGTGTGAATATAGTCTTTGGTTATCCTGGTGGTGCTATATTACCTACGTTTGATGAACTTTACAAAGAAAAAGATATAAGAGTATATCTTGTAAGACATGAACAGAATGCAGCTTTTGCTGCGGATGGTTATGCTAGAGTAACTGGCCATCCCGGAACAGCAATTGTTACAAGCGGCCCGGGAGCTACCAACACCGTTACTGGTATTGCTAGTGCGTACATGGATTCTATACCTATTGTTGTCATATCCGGTCAGGTGTCTACTTCTATGATAGGTAGTGATGCTTTTCAAGAAGTTGATACAACCGGTATAACGAGACCTATAACAAAATGGAATAGAATAGTAAAGAGAGTTGAAGATTTAGCATGGACGGTGAAAGCAGCATATTATATAGCGAATTCAGGAAGACCTGGACCTGTCGTGATTGACCTGCCTAAAGATGTTCAAGTAATGGAGACCGAATTCAACTATCCAGATCAGGTTGATATAAAGAGCTACAAACCCCAATACAAAGGACATCCGATACAGATAAAGAAAGCAGTAGAAGTTATAAAGAGATCAAAAAGACCAATAATATACTGTGGTGGAGGAGTTATCACTTCAAATGCATCAAAAGAGTTGGTAGAATTAGCAGAAAAGTTGAATGCTCCTGTTACAACCACTCTCATGGCACTTGGAGCTATAGATTCAAAACATCCACTTAACCTTGGTATGCTAGGAATGCATGGAAGTGTTGCTACGAATTATGCTGTAAGCAATTGCGATGTTTTGATAGCGATAGGTGCTAGGTTTGACGATAGAGTTACAGGAAAAGTTGAAACATTCGCTCCAAACGCTGTTAAAATACATATAGACATTGACCCTTCTTCTATAAGTAAGAATGTTGTTGTTGATGTTCCTATCGTAGGTGATGTTAAAGAAGTTCTAAAGGATCTCATACCTTTAGTTGATAGGTTAGATACCGAAGATTGGCTCAGACAGATAAGCGAATGGCAGAGAGAGCATCCATTGAGGTATAATAGTAGTGAAAGTGTTATAAAACCGCAATACCTTGTTGAAGTGCTTTCAGATATGACTTATGGTAATGCAATAGTAACTGCGGATGTTGGTCAGCATCTTATGTGGGTAGCCCAGTATTACAAGTTCAAGTACCCAAGAACATGGCTGTGTTCTGGTGGTCTTGGAGCTATGGGATATGCATTCCCTGCTGGTATAGGAGCTAAAGTTGCTAAACCTGACGCCGAGGTGATTGCAGTCGTTGGAGATGGTGCTTTCCAAATGTCTCTACAGGACCTAGCTTCGGTTTCTGAATACAACCTAGCAGTCAAAATCATCATAATGAATAACTTCTATCTAGGAATGGTTAGACAATGGCAAGAACTGTTTTATGGTAAAAGATACTCATCCGTGTTTCTCGGTTTATCTGAAAACCAATATTTACCTGACCTTGTCAAGCTCGCTGATGCTTATAACATCAAAGGTTTGAGAGTTGAAAAGCCTAGCGAATTAAAGAGTGCAATATCAACGATGCTTCAACACAAAGGTCCTTTCCTTCTAGATGTATGGGTTGAGAAAGAAGAGAATGTATTGCCTATGGTTCCTGCTGGAAGAGGACTTATGGAGATGATAGAAGCAATGGCGTAGGGATAGAGGTCGCTCTTCGGAGAGGAACTTCCGGATAGATGTAGCATCTTTACTGGTGAAGAACCAGTATTGTAGAGGTTAGTCACAGAAACTAGACCGCCAGTCTCTACTGGTAAGGGTGAAAGGGTGAGGTAAGAGCTCACCGGCTTAGCCGTGAGGTTAAGTGTCTGGCTGCCTCTAAAGATACAACTTCAAGCAGTGGTAGTAGGATATGCTACACCTATACCACGGGTAGAAGGCAGAAGCACCTTCGCAAGTCGGTGCTAGAGATAGATGACCTCAATAACAGAATCCGGGGTATATCCCTACGCCACTTAATCTTCAAAACTACAAGACTCTGAACTATATTTACTAATAGGATTAACTAAATTCCTAACTTTTCAATAACCTCATAAACCATTATTTACAGATTTTTAATAGATTTACCATCACTGCTTTAAAAATACAAAATAATAAACATATTCATACCTTGCTAACTCTTCAAGGTAGTTAAGCAAATCAAAACCTTTTGTAATAACCAACTCTAATCCTACTGAAAATAGGAAGAATATGACATCACTTTAATAAATAATGGAAGTTAGAGTCAAATATTTGATACTACCTAGTAGAATACTCTTTGTAAAATCTTATAACTCTATCAACATAATCCTTCGTTTCTTCAATATCTGGTATCCCTCCTGACCTAGAAACTCTTTCAGGACCAGCATTATAGGCAGAAAGTGCTAAGAATAGATTTCCGTTAAATCTATCAAGCATTTTTCTTAAATACTTCGTTCCTCCCATAATGTTTTGGAATGGATCAAAAACATCTTCAACTCCCATCTCCATCGCAGTTGAAGGTATAAGTTGCATAAGTCCCATTGCATTTTTTGGTGATATCGCTATCGGATTAAAGTTTGACTCTGCTTTTATAACGGCTTTTATCAACTCTTTAGGAAGATCATATCTTTTTGACGCTTCTTCTATTATTTCATCAAACTTGTTATCTCTACTTTCCGATGTACTCAGTAAAACTTCCTTCCAAGAACTTTCTGTCTTTGAAAGAATATTAACCTTGTTATCACTATCGGAACTCTTACTCTCAAGAATAACTTCGTTTAAAACATCCTGAAATGTTTTACCTTGATTCGCTTGACTACTCTCTTGCTGTACCTGATAATTATATGTTCTCTGAACGCTGTTTAAATTTATGGTGGAATAAACAGAACCTATTTGTCTTTGTATCTCGTTAATCCTATCGTATATTGACCTAATTCTTGAGTAAATAGAAGATACACCTTCCACCATACCTTAAGTATCGTAATTACTTAAAAAAATTCAAATTTTTACTGTCTTAAAATTATGGATCCCAAAAATATGACGACAATAATTATGATGAAAAAAATAGTCCTAGTTTTCCTTTTTGTCTTCCTAATCGTCTCTATCTCTCTGGCAAAAAAAATTTACATAAACGGTATTCCAATTGACGAGGACAAAGTTAGTGAATACGAGGAGCATATTAGGTACAGAGCAATAGCAGACATGGTCTTTGAAAGTTCAAAGGTTGCATCTATGAAATATTATGAGATCGTCCTAGAAAAGTTCCCCGAAGATTTTGTGTCACTCGCTAGAATGTCTCTCATATACTCCTTAAGAGGCATTCCTGAATTATCACTATATTATGGCACAAATGCCTTGAAAGTGTATAAAAAGTCCGATAAAAAGAACATTTACACGCTGAACTACATAGAACTCTTAACCTCTCTCTCTGTCTCATATTCGTTGCTGAATAACGAAGTTATGTCGTATGAAAACTTACAAGAGGCAATATCAAATCTGTCTAAACTCATACTCTTTAAGTCCGACTACTCAAAGGCAAAGCAACTGGTTGATTACGCAAACAGTGTTTATAGAAAACAGTTCTATAGAATATCAGTCATAACAAACACAAACAAACAAGTTAGAACTAAGTATTAAACCTATGTTTTTGAATAGTTAAGATTGAGAAAAATCTACTACACTAGTCCTTCTTTTTCGTCAAATCCGAAGATTACATTCATATTCTGAACTGCCTGTCCTGACGCTCCCTTGACGAGGTTGTCTATCACTGAAAATATCACAATCTTTCCAGTCCTATCGAGGTATCTAACATTTATGAAACAATTGTTTGTGTTTGAAACCCATTTAGTTTGAGGTATGTCTTCAATAACCTTAACGAAATACTCGTTTTCATAATATGAAACATAGAGGTCATTTAACATCTTTTGATTTACTCCTTCTGCTTGGATGTATATTGTTGAAAATATTCCCCTATCCATAGGAACAACTTGAGGAATGAATGTTACTTTTACCTTCATTCCAAAATTGAAATCTATAAACTGCTCAATTTCAGGTGTGTGTCTATGAAATGGTAGCCCGTATGCGTAGAAGTTTTCATTGTGTTCAACGAATATTGAATCTTCCGATACCTTCTTACCTTTACCGGAGATACCAGACTTTGCGTCTATAACTATATCATTCAGATTTATCTTATCTTTTATCTCTTTTAACGGCATCAGTCCAAGTGAGACACTCGTCGGGTAGCAACCAGGATTTCCAACTATGCTAGTATTCTTTATTTCATTCCTAAACATTTCAGTAAGTCCCCAGACAGACTTCTCAAGTAAATTTGGATAAGGATGATGAATCTTATATGTGTCTTCAAAAATACCTTTGTTCTTAAACCTATAAGATGCACTTAAGTCAATGACTTTAATGTTATTTGAATGGATGATATTTACAAATTCAATAGCTGGTTCGTGAGGTAGTGTAAGGAATACAATGTCTGCATCGCTTGAAGACAACCTTTTTGAGACTTCTTCGGTATTGGAAAATGTTAGGTTCAGACCTTGAAACTCTGGAAATACCTTTGATATTCTCTCTCCTACGAGTGTTCTTGAGGTAATGAATGAAATCTCTACATATCTGTGCCTTTGTAGGATTCTGATGAGTTCTGAACCAGTATATCCACTAGCACCAACTATACCTACCCTTATTTTATCCATATTGGAGAGGGCGGGATTTGAACCCGCGGTCCCCCGAAGGAGGACAACAGATTTCGAGTCTGTCCCAATCGTCCGCTCTGGCACCTCTCCGATTTTTCAAATAAGATTATAAACTACTACTTTCTACCAAGGCAAAGTCAGTTAGAATATAGTAATCAAAGTCTAAATTTTGTAATTATGAACGCTATCCAGAACTGAAGTGGCAAGCAAAAAGCCTAGAATAACTTCTCACCTAATGGGGATTAGTATTTACTAACATTTTCTGTGTCTAGTTGAAATAAGAGCATACAGGGATTTATTTTTTATACTCAAGGAGGTCAAGTATATTATGGAGATATTCATAATAGTAATACTTTCTGCAGTTGCAATAATAGTGATAACTGGCTTGAAAACAGTTCCGCAGGGGTACAATTACGTGGTTGAAAGATTTGGTAGATTCAACAAGGTTTTGCAACCTGGTTTAAACCTAATAATGCCTGTTTTTGATCAAATTTCTTACAAAATAAATGTTATGGAACAGGTTTTAGACTTACCAAAACAGACAATAATTACCAAGGACAATGCTACTGTTGAGGTTGATGCTGTTGTATTCTACAAAGTAATAGACCCCAAAAAAGCAGCTTATGGTGTTACAAACCTTAATAGAGCTATTGAACAACTTACTATGACTAATCTAAGGTCAATAATGGGTAAGCTAACCTTGGATGAGAGTTTATCTTCAAGAGCCCAAATAAACGAGGAACTAGGAAGAGAGTTAGACATGGCTACAGATGAGTGGGGAACAAAAATAACAAGAGTTGAGATAAAGGATATATCACCACCGGCGGATATACAAAATGCTATGACGCTTCAGATGAAAGCAGAAAGGGAGAAGCGTGCTACCATACTTCAAGCAGAGGCTTTGAAGGAAGCAGCTCAAAGAGAAGCTGAAGCAAGGGAGAGACTAGCACAAGCAGATGCGAACTCAATAAGATTTGTTACACAAGCTATAATAGAAGGTGGAATGGCATCCATGATGTATTTCATAGCGAAGGAGTATGTAAACGCTATCAAGGAAATAGCCAAGTCAAATAATACAACTATACTTTTTATACCTACAGACATACAGGATACTGTAAAGAAACTACTAGGTTCCAAAAATTAACGCTTGGATCTATATTTTTGGAACTGAAATGAAAGAAGTTATTCAAGTAGCCTCAAGAATAACGCAAGTAGGAATAGGATCAGGTATATGTACTTATACAAACTTATCTTGTTCGTTTATGCTATCCTTGGTAAATATTGAGGTCAAGTTGTTATTACCGAAAATTTCTAAGAGGTTTTGAATATGGCTGACTACTTTAAGAGAGGTTTGGGGGCTTTTGTTTTTGTATTTCTATTCTCGCAGATGAACCTTCCCGATAAGGTAGTTACTAAAAGCACATATGACTATGCTGTAAATCTAAGCAAGTTCTCATTTCAGAAATACGAACCCCTAAATAATATTGAAGACCTTGATAAACTAGTTCAAGTCTATAAAAATGCTTACTTTGATACCAAGAGAGTCGCTAAAAGAATGAGAGATTTCAGGGGACGAAGAGTATATAAAAGGATGTCTATACTAGTTCCTAGAAAAGATGTAAAGGTATCGTCTTTAGCAAGTGTTTCTAAAGCATACAACTCAACACCATTCTCATCTCCATACAAAGCAGATATTGGCCTTGTCTACGCTGATATACTTATGAAACTTGGCAGGTATGGCGAGGCACTGAAATTACTCTACTCCATTTCAAACACTAGCATTTATGACGAAGTTCTACTAAAGATAGTAGAGGCTAACATAAGTTCAGGGAATATCCAGATGGCAAGGGAATACATAAAAATTTACGAGAACCTAAAAGCTAATGTATATAGCCCTATATACACAGTATCAAAAGCTATTCTTCAATTGGATAGCGGAGACAGAACTGGTTCTATTAAACTCATAAGAAACCTTGTAATTTTTGACTTTACACACAAGTATGACTACATAAGATATGTAGTTGATTATTTTGTTCATTTAAATAAGTATAGCATGGACAACTTGAGCGATGAAGAGAAGAAAGCAATTAGAGAGATAGTTTTTGAACTTGTTGACTACAAGTTCTACGAAGAAGCAGTCAAAGTAGCACATCTTTCAGGACTTGGACCTTCATTTATCGCCGAGGTTTTGCTTGAACTAAAGATGCTTAAAGTAAAAGGTTGGAAAACATTGGCTAGATCCTATCTATCTGGAAGATTTGAAAGTATTGTCTTTGAACCATACAGATATGAAAAACAAATTGATGAATCTGTAGGTGATGATAGAAAAGCTCTATTAAAATCATTAGTAATACATTATATGAACCATAATTTAGATAAAGCAGTTGAGTTTTTGAACATGTTAGGTCCATACAACGATACTAGAAGATATTTCATAGCATCCAAGGTCATTGACAAGTTAATACTAAACAAAAATTACAAGACAATATCTGAAATATACCCTGGTTCAGAAAACCAAGTTATAGATCCATCGGAATTTACATTAAGGGATGTTGATAGGTTCTTCTTTTTCAGAGGATATGCTCATGAAACGTTAGGTGATACAAATAATGCTATCCTGTTCTACGAGAAGTCATCTTACTCTGTACCATCTGGATATTACAACTTTCTATCCACTAGAAGGATAAGTGAAATTGCTTCGGATAGACACATAAAGTCTTACTACAATAATTTTGTGTATCCTACAGTTCAAAATACGGAGAAAGTAAATATTGCCAAGATATTATTTGACTTTGACAGAGAGAATACGGAAACCTATAAATCATTCGTGTTTCACAATACGAAGGATTTAAATCCATTTCTTTTAGATATACCATATCAGATCATTGATAGTATTGACAGAATTGAAAAATCCAAACTGAGAGACATATTCTATAGACTTTCTGATGACTATATAGTGATTAGCAGAATGATAAGAAATAAACTCGTGTATAAGGGGTTCTCCAATATATTCTCCTATGTTGTTGTTATGAGAAACAGACTTGAGATGAAGATAACAAGAGGTATCTACAACGAGGGGAATAACATAACAGCAAATAAATTTGTAGACGGATACTCAAAGTTCTTACCTTTTAGCATTCAAGAAGTTCTGTATCCTATACCTTATGTATCGGATGTGATATACTCTGCCGAAAGGTTCGGGGTCGATCCTAACTTGATATACGCTGTTATGAAACAAGAGAGCTTTTTCCAAGAAGGCGCATACTCAAGAGCAGGAGCAATAGGGCTTATGCAAGTTCTATATAGCACCGGTAAGCTAGTTGCTAGAAAACTTGAAATGAAAGAAGTTTTATCCAGTAGAGTTGATTTATTCCGAACTGACCTAAATATACTTCTTGGAACCGCCTATCTGTCAATGTTGCTTGAGTCGTATGGTGATCTAAACCATGCTATTTCCGCATATAACGGAGGTCCAAGAGTGTTTACGAAAACTAAACGAAAGTATAGACTTTCAGAAGACGATAGCATCATATTTTCAGAATTCCTAGCGTTTAGAGAGACAAGGAATTATATAAAGAGAGTTGTCAAGTATTACAATGTCTATTCATCAATATACAATTTTGATATAGTAAAGAAGGAATTTGACGTAAACGACACCAAAAACCTTGAGGAACTCAAGTTAAAAATACAATCCCTTCAAGAAAGGCTCGGCATTGAAGAAAAAGAAGATACCTACGACGATGTTGAAAATGACTAAAAACCTTAATCATACTTTCCTACTATGAAAAACATTATTGTTGCTTTTCTTATCTTACTGTTCGCTTCTTTCTGCTTTGCTCAGGACGAAGATGTTCAATCCTTGAGAGATGAGGAAGCTTTTTCAAAGGCTATTTTAGGTATTTCTGGAGGCTATACATACCACTTTGGTCCTGAAAATAGCATAGGCCCGAATATAGACAACAATAGATTTCTGATCGGTTTCAATATAGGTTTCGCATCAAGAGGAGTTGTCCTAATGTTTGACTATCTCTCAAAAATTTTACCTAGAAATGAGATTAACTTTAATAACAACAAAGTTATGGATTATGTAGATATGTATGTTTTCTCCATATCTTATGTATTCACCATAGTAAGAGATTATTTCTACTTAGGACCTTCAATTGTAGTATCCGTAGATAATTCTACCTTAAAATTCTACAATCAATTTAATTTTCAGAATTTCATAACAGTAGGTTATGTTAAAGATATCCATTCTAGGACTGTATCATTAGGTGTAGGATTTAATCTAATTGCTTTTAGAAATGTTTTCATCAAAAGTTATTTCTCTTACGCATTTCCTAACTCTTACTCTTACGAAGGAGTTAATTTAGAAGGATCACCAGTATTCCAACCGACCGGTTTAAGAGTTATCCTCAACTTGTGTCTTTAGAGATTTTTCATCAAGCATTCTTCTCTTTTCTTCTGCTATAAGTTGTTCTATCATCTCATCTATTTCTCCTTCCATAAAACTTGATAGGTTATAGATTGTCATATTTATCCTATGGTCTGTTACTCTGTTTTGGGGGAAGTTGTAAGTTCTTATCTTCTCTGCTCTTTCACCTGTTCCTATTTGGGCTCTTCTTTGGGAGTCCTCCTGTTGTTTCTGCTTATCCTTCTCTAGTTGTAGGAGTTTTGACCTTAAGATACTTAACGCTCTCTCTCTGTTTTGAATTTGGGATCTCTCATCTTGACACTGAACAACTATACCTGTTGGCTTATGTATTACTCTGACTGCTGACTCAGTCTTATTGACGTGTTGTCCTCCTTTACCTCCTGCTCTGAAAGTCTGAATTTCAATATCTTTTGGGTCTATGGATATGTCTGTCTCTTCTGCTTCAGGTAGAACTGCCACTGTTGCAGTTGATGTATGTATTCTTCCGCTTGCTTCTGTTATCGGAACTCTCTGAACCCTATGAACACCACTCTCAAACTTCATATACTTATAAGCCATCTTACCAGAGATTGTGAATATTATCTCCTTAAATCCACCAAGACCAGTCTCATTGTAATCTGCAACTTGAACTTTCCAACCTTTTTTCTCCGCAAACTTTGAATACAGTCTAAATAGATCTGCTACAAAAAGAGCTGCTTCTTCTCCTCCAGCACCTGCCCTTATCTCAACTATCACATTCCTAGCATCCTCATCAGTTGAGAGGAGTAAGTTTTCTGCTTCTTCCTCAAGGCGTTTGAGTTCTTCTTCATTCTTTGCAACTTCCTCCTTAGCAATTTCTATCAGTTCTTCATCATCAGAAGTTTGAATTACATTCTTTGCTTCGCTTATGATATCAACCACTTTCTTTAATCTCTTATACAGATTAACATAATCTTCAAGTTTCTTCATCTCTTTAAGAGATTTTGAATACTCTTCTAGTTTTTTTGTTGGATCCATTGATGATATCTTTTCTTCAAGTTCTTTGTGTCTGTTGTAGTAAGCCTCTAGTGTCTTAAGAAACTTTGACATACCAATTAATATTATACAAATTCAAATTTCACTCTCAAATACTATGACTCTCAAATTTTGGAATTTATTAGCTTCAGATAAACCTTTTTGAAAGACCTTTTATTCATATTTTATAATCTTTTGAAAATTTAGGAGGCTCTTTATGGCTATAAATATGGAACTGGTAAAGCAACTAAAAGATAGAACAGGAGCAGGATTGATGGACTGTAAGAAAGCTCTAGAGGAGAGTAAAGGTGATATTGAGAGAGCAGTGAAAATACTTAGAGAGAAAGGTTTCGCAGCAGCGGAGAAAAAATCAGAAAGACAGGCGAACGAAGGTCTGATTTACATACATATAGAAGAAGACAAGGGTATCATATTAGAAGTCAATTGTGAAACGGACTTCGTAGCAAGAAACGAAGAGTTTAGACTATTCGTTAAAAATCTAGCAAAAACAATATTCCAAAAGAACATAACATCTACAAATGATGAAATTGAGAATAGTAGAAAAGAAGCAGTTATGAAGTTTGGAGAGAACATAGTCGTGAAGAGATGGGAAATATTCAAACTTACGGAAGGTAATACTTTTGACACCTACCAGCATGGAGATAAGCTTGGTGTTGTTGTTGAGGGTAAGATTGACACTTCTGATAACGAGGCTATAGCATTGCTACACGATATATCTTTACAGGTTGCTGCGATGGGACCACAGGTTGTCAAGGTTGAAGATCTTGATCCTTCGTTTGTTGAGGAAAAGAAAAAAGAATACATCAAAGAATTTGTTGAACTTGGCAAACCTGAAAACATAGCCGAAAAAGCAGCGCAAGGTAAACTATCAAAGCTATATTCCGAGATATGCCTCTATGAACAAACATTCATAAAAGATGAAAAAGGTGAGAAAAAGGTTAAGGATTTTATAAATGACTACAAGAAAAGAAAATCACGGGACTTTGAGATTGTTAAGTTTTATCGGTTTCAAATTGGAGGGTAGAAAAACTTGTTGTATAGGGAGGATAATAAATGTTTGTCTATAATCTGTTTCCTAGAATTTATGGACCTTTTAGCAAGTGGATAGAGGACCTTGATAGAATAAAGGAACTAGGTGTGGATTGGATATACATAAACCCTGTCTCTTATCCTGGGTTTTCTGGTAGCTTGTATTCAGTAAAGGACCATTACAAGTTTAATCCATTATTTGTTGATAAGAATTCAAAAGAGTCACCGGAAAACCAATTCAGAAACTTTATAAAAGAATGCAAGATAAAAGGTATGAAAGTAATGGTTGACTTAATACTCAATCACACTGCTATTGACTCTGTGTTAATTGAGAAACACAAGAATTGGTATAAACTGAGAGAAGATGGAGATGTAAAAAGACCAGGCGCTTGGGATAATGGCATCTGGGTTGAGTGGGGAGATCTTGCGGAGATAGATAATGAAGGTTCTCCTGATAAGATAAACCTTTGGAATTATTGGAAGGATCTGGTAGAGTGGTATATAGAACTTGGAGTTGATGGTTTTAGGTGTGATTATGCATACAATGTTCCTACTGAACTATGGGAGTTTGTAATAAAATCTGCAAAGTCAAAGAAGCCGGATGTCAAGTTTATGGCAGAAATACTTGGAGGTCCTTTTGACAAGAATGTTGAAGTTACGAAGTCAGGGTTTGACTATGTATTCAGTAGTGCAAAATGGTGGAACTATACTGAATCATGGTTTGTAGAACAGTATCCTATCTTTGCTAGATACTCATCATCAGTAGCATTCCCAGAGTCTCACGATACCCCAAGAATATCGGAAGAATATGAAGAGGATCTAATGAGAATAAAGCAGAGGTTCATATTCACAGCCTTCATAAATGAAGGTGTTATGATACCCGTTGGATTTGAATTTGGTTTTAAGAAAAAACTTGATGTTGTTTCAACAACACCGAATGACTGGGAGATACCATCCTACGATATCTCAAAGTTTATAAGATATGTTATAGATGTTAAATCAAAACACCAGATTCTTAGAGAGGAAGGTAAGTCCGTAGAATTCGTCAGTATAGATGATGATGTAAGTATGTTCATAAAACGAGGTAAATACACGGATCAGGTAGCTATGTTCGTAGTGAATAGAAACACCAGTCGTAAAGTGAAAAGATACATTGACTTCACACAGGTTATGGGCTATTATGATGTAATTGATGTGATGTATAACATAGTAGTGCCAAGGTTCTACGAAGTTGAGATACCGAGAGCAGGTATAAAAGTCTTCGTCAATAGAATACACTAAAACCTTGAAGTCTTCTTGTAACAAAAGAATACATATCTCAATAAATTTCACTTGAATGATTTTCTTAGATTTATATTCTTGATAGATAACACAAAGATGTTAGACCAGTATGTTTTTTAGTAGGATATTAGGACCTTCTTTACAAACTAGTATATATCCATCATCTCTCGTTCTCACATTACATCCGTAACATATACCAATTCCACATCCCATAAATGTCTCAAGAGAGAGTATGGTTCTACTTGCATCAAGTTTAGGTAATCTTGAAAGAGCACTGAGCATAGGCATAGGACCGCAAGCATACACTACCCCACCCTCGTAATGTCTTTCAAAGACTTGCGTTATAAACCCCCTCTCACCTATACTACCATCGTTAGAACTTATAAAGATTTCATCAAAGTATTCAAAATCTTTTTCAAAATACTCATCTTTTGTTCTAACACCCCAGAATAACCTAATTTTTCTACCCTCGCTTCTCAAATACTTAGCGACTATGAGCATATTCGCTATCCCTACCCCACCTGCAACGAGATCTATACTATCCTCTTCTTGAAGCCCAAAATCAAACACAGAGTTTCCTAAAGGTCCAAGAATACTTAAACTCTGACCTACTTTCATCCTTGAAAGTTCCTCTGTTCCTACACCAACAACCTTAACTAGTATTGAAAACTTTCCATTCGTCTTGTCAAATAGTGTAAATGGTCTTCTTATAAGGGGAGCCCTCAATTTCACATTTACAAATTGTCCAGGAAGAATGCTACTTGATATGTTACCTGACTCAAAGGTAATCTCAAAATACCCACCAAGAGTTTGTATATTAGTTATTAAGCACTCTTCATCAAATATCTTTTGTGTTCTTATTATCAAATCTCAACCTCCTCATTTCTCCACATATCAACATATTCTTTTATGACTTTTCTTAGTTCGTTAAGAGAACTTACAAATTTAGTTTCACCTAGAAATTTACAAAAGTGGACTCTTATTCTCTTGTTATAAATATCTCCTTCAAAATCTATTATGTGTGTCTCAACATCACCAGGATCTCCACCGAACGCAAACGATTCTCCGACATGTGTGACACTCTTATACTTATTTCCGTCAACTTCAGTTACAGTTCCATAGACACCAGAGGGCGGATAAATCTGAACCCTACTCCTTATGTTTGCAGTTGGAAAACCTATTTCCTTGCCAAGTCCCTTTCCTTTTATAACTTTACTCTCCAAGAAAAACCTCCTTTGAAGTAATTGGTTTGCTAGATCTATATCACCACTGTGTATCAATCTCCTTATGTTGGTGCTACTAACCTTAAACCCGTTATATGTTATCTCATCCGCTATGAATGGTCTATATCCAAATTTCGTTGCATTCCTTATTAGAAAATCAGTATCACCTTTTGCTTGATATCCAAACCTAAAGTTGTATCCAACGAAAATATCAAGTTGGTCTATTTTTGAGACTAGAAGTTCTATAAACTCTTCAGGTTCCATCCTCTGAATTGCAGGTGAAAATTTTATGAAAAATGTTTTATCAATGTTAAATTCTTTTTCAAAGACCTCAAGCTTGTAGTAAGGAGGCGATATAAGCCTAGGTGATATTGTTTTTGTCCTTAACCAGTCAGGGTGATTTTGGAATGTTAAAACACATACATAACACTCAGAATCATCTTTCTTTGAACATATTGATTTCTCCTTTGAACTAGTAATTATCTTCCTATGACCTATATGAACTCCGTCAAAAACACCTATTGACAGTGCAGTCCTTTTCATTCTAGGTATCTTTCTTATATCCCTAATTACTTCCATTTTCGTAGGAGTGAAGAATAAACCTGTCCTATCAAGAATATTTCTATCTGTTGAATGATGATATTCTCCCTTCATATATACTCTTCCCCACAACTATTCCTTCAAGAAAACCATTATCTATTTCCATTATCTCCTCAATATCAACATCGCTAGAAATCCCGCCAGAAACTATGACTAAAGGTTTTGGATACTTTTTAAGTAACACTCCCCAAGGAATGGAGTCTTTTAGAGATTCTTTGTATTCACTTAGGCTTTTATCATACTCCTCAATCTTCTGTTTCAACTCATAGCTCCCAGAATACTTACTCTTTAGAGTATCCATAAAACTGTTTATACTTCTAGTGATCATATCAATACCTTGATTTAGCGTATTTCTGAAAGTTTCAGTATTAATAATTTCGTCTATCAAGATACTCATATAAACACTTTTAACCGTGTCTAAAAGAGATTTTATGAAGTTTATATCAGGTCCTAAAAGAGTTCCATCTCTAGTTGTATCAGTAATCATTATTCTTAAAACACCTGTTTTCAATGCTCTCTCAATCCCTTCTTTTATTGAGACATTTGTTTGCGACTGCCAACCTTGTATCACAACTGTTTCTGAATTAACATCCAATGACAGTATTACCTTTTGCCTAAAATCTTTTATAACTCTTCTAAACTCTTCTGGATTTTTAACAAACATCGTCCCTATGACAACAAAATCCACACCTATATTTACTAGTTCTAGTGCGGTATTGTAAGACCTAACGCCACCACCAAACTGAATGATAGTTTCTGGATGTTCCTTCTTTATCTCCTTGAGCAAGCCTAGTATTTTAATCTCACCAGTTTTAGCAGCGTTCAAGTCAACAATGTGTATTCTCTTGAAGCCCTTTGATACAAAGAATTTTACAAATTCAAGTGGATTTTCAGAATACACGGTTTGTTGAGAGAAGTCCCCTTTTGTAAGCCTTACAACCTTTCCTTCGTATATGTCAATCGCAGGTATAACTAACTTCATAACTACCTCAAAAGACTGTGCTACTCTTTATATGTTTTCCTAGTTTCAGTTTGCTTACATCAATGTTTGATGGAATATAAGCATTCAAACTAACCTGTGTCTTTCTAGGAAGTATGACATTTTTACCTATCAGTGTAGCATCAAAATTCATAATAGAAGGGTATCTTGTATTAGGAGCACCTAATCCTTTACCTCCCAGAACGCACTCATCAGATATGTTAGCAAACTTCAAAGATATCGTAGTCTCATCAATGACTACATTATTCATCTCCACTCCTTTACCTATCCAGTTGCCAGGGTATATTATCGCATTCCTAACCTTAGTATCCTTTTCAATCCTCACATTTGGGCATACTATACTATTTTCTACTACGCCATCCACAAACGATTCATCACCTATCAGAGAGTTTATAAACTTACCATGTCTTCCTATAACAGCAGGGTTAAGGTATCTTGATTTAGACCTTATCGGATACTTACCGAATATTACTTCAAACTCATTTATGATTTTAATATCCAATATACTCAAGTTCATCTTAAAGTATTCCTTTAGATTTGAGAATGGGTAGAAGATGAAATACTTAACCTCGTAAGAGTTGTGTTCCTTGTATAACTGAATGAAAGTATTGAAGGTTTCATTCTTTATCGCTTCAAAAAGTTCAGAGAAGTATCTCTGTGAGAATACACCAGTATGGTAATACTGTATATTGCCTATCCTTGAATACATAAGACCAACTGACAAGTTCCTTATATCGTGATAGTAATCATCAAGCGGAAACCATATTGGGTATCCGATAGCCCAGAAAACTTTTTTGTAGTTTTGATACAGAAAGTTCTCTAAATCAAAGTAATTCCTATCACTGTTTGAAAACTGCCTAATATATTGTCCTACACCGAAGTTAGCATAATCAAACTTGAAGTAATCCTCAACCTTTATAAGCAAGACAAACCTTATATTATCCCAAGACAAGATTATGTGTTCTTTAACTGATGGATTGTTAGTTATAACAACAAAATCTTCAATTCCTAACCTTTCAAAATTACCTATTAGCCAATCTATTACCTTAAATCTGCCGGCAACATAAATCTCGTGAAAACTTCTATCCTCTGATAACGACAAGAAATTTGCTAGGTTAATAGGAGGTATAGTGATAACAACACAATCTCGCATAGTAGTTATTATAAATAATACATTTCTGACAGTGACAATTACCTCTATAGATAAGTCTGTGTGTTAGTAAATTAAAGTCCAAAAATCTGAGATTATTTCGTCATTAACTTCACATATTACCTATTTATAACTGGACTTGTTGAAAACAACAACATTCGTTTGTTATATTTTCTTAGGGAGAAGGTAATGCCAGCAACGATAACCAAAGAGGAGATAAGAGATAAACTCAAAAGGTCACTAAAAGACACTCTTTCAGAAGACCAGATTGAGGTAGTAGTTGAGGTAGTCTATGACGATGTCTATAGAACCCTTGATGATAAAACAGAAACCAAAGCGGATAAAAGCGAAGTAAGATCAGAGTTCCAGGAACTGAAAAGTGAAATAAAACTACTCGCCGAAACTATGAAAATTGGATTTGAGATGATAAACAAAAGGTTTGAAGCAGTCGATAAGCGGTTCGAAGCAATTGATAAAAGATTTGAAGACCTCATTCACTACATTGACAAGCGATTTGAGGATATGAACAAGCGGTTTGAAGATATGAACAAGAAGATAAACCTACTTATCTGGATAGTCTCTCTGTGGATGGGGCTTCTATCAACCATCACAGTTCTATTGAGAATATTCAACTCCTAGGAGGTTGGATATGCCAGTTGTGATAACAAAGGAAGAAATAAAGCAGAAACTCAAGAAGTCTCTCAAGGATACTCTCTCAGAAGATCAGATTGAAACTGTAGCAGAAGTTATCTATGACGATGTCTACAAAACTCTTGACGATAAAACAGAAACCAAAGCGGATAAAAGCGAAGTAAGATCAGAGTTCCAGGAACTGAAAAGTGAAATAAAACTACTCGCCGAAACTATGAAGATTGGATTTGAGATGATAAACAAAAGGTTTGAAGCAGTCGATAAGCGGTTCGAAGCAATTGATAAAAGATTTGAAGACCTCATTCACTACATTGACAAGCGATTTGAGGATATGAACAAGCGATTTGAGGATATGAACAAGAAGATAAACCTACTTATCTGGATAGTCTCTCCGTGGATGGGGTTTCTATCTACTATCATAGTTCTATTGAGAATCTTCAACTCCTAGGAGGTTGGATATGCCAGTTGTGATAACAAAGGAAGAAATAAAGCAGAAACTCAAGAAGTCTCTCAAGGATACTCTCTCAGAAGATCAGATTGAAACTGTAGCAGAAGTTATCTATGACGATGTCTACAAAACTCTTGACGATAAAACAGAAACCAAAGCGGATAAAAGCGAAGTAAGATCAGAGTTCCAGGAACTGAAAAGTGAAATAAAACTACT
>JANXAC010000008.1 GCA_025061835.1 Spirochaetota bacterium | reverse complement strand
AAAGTCTGGTGATATTCCTTTTCTAAACGTAGGAGGTTCTCTCTTAATAGCAATTGGTACTTACGACTTTCGTGAAGCTTTTGTCTTAGGTCCTTCAGTTTTTGCAAGCATAGGATACTTTGGTGAAGTTTTTTCAATATCACTAACTGCTATGTCTTCAGTCGGTTATTCTGAAGTTTTTGGTCGTACTAGTGGCTACTATCTCTTCGGTTCTCTCGGTCTACAGATGAACCTTATGCCTATAAGGAACATAGGAATGGGTCTTGAAATATGTCCAGGGCTTGGAATAGGATCAGCAGCTATTCTATTGCCAACACTTGCAAGACTAGTTCTGAATTTCACTTTCTAGGTTGAACAAAATTTTAGTATCATAGTTCCGTTGCTTTAATTAAATACTTCAGGAGTAGTCACTCCGAAATTGAAGAATTTGTCTTTGAATATAATTTAGAATAATGTATATAATCAACTTATGAATAGGTATTTGGTATCCATTTTAGTTGGAGTTGCTATATGCTCTTCAATTTATTCACAAGAACTTACCTTCAAGGACTATATTTCTAGATACATAGAAGGTAAATTGGGGCTACAGGTTATTGTTATGGACTTTGTCTCAAAGTCAAGGTATGAAGAATTATACTCACTGCTTGATGAAATATCAAAAAAGACAAACTCTTATGAAGTATTGGTTGAGAAAGTTAAGGTTGGGTTTCCACTGAGAAGAGACGTTATGAATGAGCTATATGAAGTTTTAGATAGTATAATTTTTGAGAGATATATTTACAACTCTGTGTTTTCAGAGAGGAGGTTATTAGATAGTTTCTCTAGAAACTTACTTGAAAGGAAGACAAACATAAGTGAGACAGTAGTTAGAAACTTCTCTAGGCTCTGTTTCAACAACAATTACCTTTCACCTTTGACAACACTAACTAAAGAAAGGGTAATTACAAACAGAGCAATAATCTCTGAACTAATATCCAAACTTGAGATCTTTGAGATGTTTCATGAGATTGTAGAAGTTTACAGAAGCATAAGGAACTACTACGATTTTGAGACAACAGATTTGGTTACTATTGCTAGGGGGTTGGGTGAGGTCGGAGATGAAGAGTGCTTGAGAATACTCTCTCAAAACTTACCGCAATACATACCTTTAAGGATAGAGTTTTTGATAAGATTTGGGTATATTCAAGAAGGGATTGAGGAAGTAAGAGTTTATGGTGTCTCTTCTAGGAATGCAAAGTATGTCTTGATTGCTTTTCTAAATCTTAAGAAGTTTGATGAAGCAAGGTCCTTACTACCTTTCATAAGCCAGCAGAGTCTTCTAAACTACTTCAGTGTAGTTATAAACATCCTAAAAGGACAGGATTTGTTGAATAACGAGAGAAAACTAAAGGATATGCTACAAACTAAAGGATTAGAACCTAATATCAAAAACCAAGTTAGCCTAATACTTTGGTCTTTGAATACAGCAAGAAACAAAGATGATATTTTCGACGAAGTTGTATCTATATTGAACTACTTTAACAATGTAAAAAATCCTAATATTGTATCAAAGAGAGTATTAGATATGATTAAGAACAGAGTGGAGAGTAGGGCACAATGACTTAAAGTCTCATTCTAAACTACTGGAAAGTTGTTAGGTTTGATTTGTTTGCTTGTTAAAACGTAATCTATTTCATAACGAACCTTTCTAACTCTGCTAATGAAATTAGGCAAGTTTTTATCACTACTAAAATCACTACTAAACTTTCTATGCTTGATCAGATTTTAACAGGATAGTTAATTGCTTTTATACTTAGAACTTAAACTTATATTCCTTTAACCTTCTGTTTATTACTATTTGCTTAACTCCTTCGTCTATCTTTCCATCTAGAATGAACTTACCTTTGTATGATTTCCCTCTTACATTGGTTATAGATGTGAAGAATAAGTTTTGTCTCTCACCATTACTCAAGATTGTTAATTTTATTGTGTAATTAGTTTTCTTACCGTCCTCGTCTTCAACCAAAAACTCAACATCGGCAGATGTTGCGAAAACATTTATATTTGCTACTCCGAACTTTCTTGAAAGTGTGTCTATGTTTATCTCTTTTGATGATGACAGTTTTCCAATTGATACCGATACTTTCCCTTTTCCACTTTCCGTTGCTTCAATGTATCCATTACCCAGATACTTGAACTTTTCTAGTGAAGGTGTCAATTGATAGATGGTTCTTACGATACCATCTTTCGTTGTAGCATTAATGAATACAAACCCTTTGTCTCCGACACCCCATTCACTCGGATGGACATCAAGTTGAATACTAGTTATTTCTTGAGATAAAGATTCTTTACTCAGAGTAAATACAAGAAAATTACTCATTCTCTCCTTCCAAGAGATTTCATTGTGAATGCCTTTCTTGTCCTCAATATACAATAGTCTAGGATAGTCAATCTTGGTTAGCAGGATATTACATATCTCTCTTGTTGTGTATACGATGTTACTTTCTGATTCTTGGTTTCCTCCCTCGCTATAGCCCATATCAATGTAGATTTTGAGAGTTGATAATTTATCAAGGTTTCTTACCACATTTGACTTCGTTCTTTCAAGCCCCCACCAAAAAGAAGGAGAGAAACAACCGACTGTTCCGAAAACTTCAGGATACCACATCCCAAGGTAGAGTGAAATAAGACCTCCGAGAGATGAGCCAAAAGTACCAACAGAATCTCTGTTTGTCTTTACCCTAAAGTTGGTTTCTATGAATGGTTTAAGTTCTTCAACGAGAAATTTACCATACAACTCTCCTGCTCCACCACCGTAACTCTCAAAAGGGAATGGTGTGTATTCTTTAATCCTATCAACCCCCATATGATCTATACCTACAATTACGACATCTCTAATTTTGCCTTCTTTAACAAGGATCTCTGTTGTTTTATCAACATCCCATTTTGCTTTATTTTTCTCATCGTAGTATACGTTCTGTCCATCGTGAGCATAAAGGACAGGATAGTAGTTTGTTGAGTTGAAGTAATCCGAAGGTAAAAATACTCTTATTGTTCTCTTATTCTTAAGGACCTTTGACTCAAAGCCTTGAATTGTAACAAAGTTTCCGTTGGTTCGGAATGAAAAACCAAAACATACACTTGATAGAATTGAAAGTAGGATAAGTAATATGAAAAATCCCTGCATAGGCCTAACCTCCAGTTTTATATTTAAATTTTACTTTTGACTAAATCACACTATCTAGTTAGACCTTCTTTAGGTATCTCTATCATTTCAAAATCTGGAACTTCGTTTGCACAATACTTATCTATTGTCTTTGAGAGGCTCTGATAGTCACTTTCTTTTATGTATTCAGGGAATAGAAGAACTACCCTTTGCTTCACGAAATTTCTGGTAGCATACTCCTTATAGTTTTGGTAGAATGAGTATAACGTACTTCTTGAGACTGAATACCAAAAGTATTTACTGACATAAGGTCTTCTAACGCACTCGTCAAGAAATTGAACTACAACTCCTCCATCTACTCTCGGTAAGGTCTCTTTTAGGAATAGAACCTGATTGTGAAAGTTTATCCTTAAAACTCTATCAACACTTTCTATTTCAGAACTATACTTACTCTCTTCAAAGATAGACAGAAGGTTTATGAAAACATCTATTTTTTGAGGCATTTCAGAAATTAGTCTTTTAACATCGTCTAGAAGATAGAAGTCTGATTTGAAAACCTTTGTGTTGAGTCCTTCGGCTGACAGGTATTCTAAATCTTCCACATTGAGATTACCTTGTAGGTATAGGTTTTGAGTTTTTGGCAGAATTTTCTTACTTACAATTCCTTTTGATAGGTATTTGCCAAATTTACCTGTAGCACCTAGAATTAGAACATTCATAACGAACTCAAGGTTAGTCTCACACTTGTCAATTTTTTTGAATTTGTAGAACTACTTAAAGTTAACAGCTTCGTAGGAGTAGATGAGCCATCTGTTGTCATAGGTTCTAAATAGTTCGTAGGAATATCTTAACTTGTAGGATGTATTTCTCAGCTTATACTCAACATCTGCTATTACTTTTGCTTTGTCTCCTTCAATCTCGGTTCTAATTATTGAGAATGAAAGTATGGGGTCTTCCCAATATGTTGTTAGGTATTCTTTAAATTTTTCTATAACTCTTGCCTTCTCTGACGCTGTTTTACTTTCGTCATATCTCTTTGAGAATGATGGAAATATTGCTATAAGTTTGTCAAAGTCAAAGTAGATTAGATACTCTTTTGCATCTCTTCTGTATTTCGCATCAAGCATTCTTCTTACGACTTCATAAGGCGGTAGGTTGTAGAGTTCTTGTTGTTTCTTCTGGAACTCGGTATCAATACTTACAACAACTTCTTCAACCTTCCTAGGGGGTTTTATAATTATCTTGTAGAAGTCCGTGAATAATCCATCTCTTTTGTCTGCCATTCCATCGGGGGAGAAAATACCTCTTATGTAATAAACACCAGGTTTGGAGATGTCAAATATCTTGGATATATCAAGTCTAACTGAAAACGATTGGTCTGGCTTTAGGATTATAGACCTTTTCGTTGAGTGAATATTGAAAAAGTCGTGTTTAACTATAAAGTCATAAGACAATTCAACTTGGTCATTCTTTTCCGTTCTTAAGTCTATGAAGAATGTTTTGTAGATGTTATCGTATATGAAAAATTCCTCGCTATTATTACCTACATTCCTAACAGTAAATATCACCGGTATCTCTTGTAGCATCCTAAATGTTTCATATTCAAATGAAAGTTCAGGTTGTATCCCCCCATAGGATGTCTGGGCTATTACAGAAACTAGCAGAAGAAAAAATATTCTCCTCATAGTAATAATATTACTAAACTTATCGGAAGAATGTGTGTTGTTTGAAGTGTTAGTGATACAGAAAACCTAGAGATTGAAATGTTTAATCTTCTTCTAGTTAGTTTTTGACTGAACATACCTGTTGTAATTATACTTTCAATATGACAGAAACGGAACTCAAAGAGAGATTACTGAGCATAATAAGAACAGATAAGGATTTCGCTTTTGAAATTCATAAATTGATACTGAAGTTGTATGGGGATGAGCTTTTAACAAAGACTTACTTTGATGAAGCACTAGTGAAGTATTCACAAGACCTAAAAAGAGAGTTTTACAGTGCTCTTGAGAAGCAGTCCGAGGAGTTAAGAAAAGAGTTTTACAGTGCTCTTGAGAAGCAGTCGGAGGAGTTAAGAAAAGAGTTTTACAGTGCTCTTGAGAAGCAGTCAGAAGACCTTAAGAAGTTTGTTCTTAACGTTAAAGATGAGATTGATAGGAAGATAGATAGGGAGGTAGAGAGGCTTGACAGGAAGATAGATGAGTCGGTAGGAAGGCTTGATAGGAAACTTGAGGCAATAGGTGGCAGGTGGGGTTTGAGCTCGGAAAAAGCTATCACGAAGTTTGCAGAAGATCTCGTGAGTAGTTGGGGTGGTGAGGTCAAAAAATGGAAGAGTAGTGCTGTTGTAAAGATTGGAGACTTTGAGGAAAAAAGGGAGTATGAGATAGATATAGTAGTTAAGGATGGTGTTGAGATGGTTGTTGAGGTTAAGTCAAGTTGTAGTGTTTCTGAGGTTGAGAGGTTTGAAGAAGCTGTAAGAGTGTATGAACAAGAGGTAGGAAGAAAAGTTAGTGAGAAGAGAATAGTAACATACTTCATCTATGAAGATGCAAAAAAACTAGCAGAAAAGAAAGGAATAAAGGTAATATATCCTTAAAACTCCATTAACCTGTAGCCAAATTTTGTTATTACCCTATTTTAACAACTATAATTTTCACAATCTATGAAAAAGTTGATCATTATAGGTGTAGTTATAACTATATTGATCATTATCTTTACGATAATCTGGTTTATAAGACTTCCAGTTGGTTCAACAGAGACTGACTATATGAATAAAAGACTAGGTAAGAATCTAAACTTGAGTCTCAATGTCAATAACCTAAAAAGGGATTTGTTTGGAAACATAATAGCAGAAGAAGTTTCATACTTACCAGAGTTTTATGGAAACTACTGTATAGCACGGTATGATGATCTAATAGGTTTTCTTGAAGTATCTACAAACAACATAACTTTCACTATACATTCAAACTCAATAAACCTATCGGAACTTTCAAAGATTATTGCTAGTCTAGGATTAAGTTATGAAGAAAGGTTTAGTATCTCAACGAATGTTATTGAACTTTACTTGGTTGAAGTGAGTTCAAATACTTTCACAAACCTTGTTGAGAATGGAGTTTTGAAGAGTAAGGACATATTCTATAAGCATACTGACAAACTTACATCTGCTTGGGTTGACATATCCGTTGAGATAAGCAAACTTGAACTTGGAATATCAAAAAGTGTTGATGAAGTCAAAAAGGGGATGGAGGACCTTTTAAACAAATTCAGAGATGATGTATATTCATACTACATAAAACAATCATCTGCAAAAGGAGTTTCCAAAGGAATCAATGAATTCATAACTGAACTTGATAGAGAAATTCAAAACCTAAAAAGCAACCTAATTGATTATCAGAAAAGGGTGGATGAGGAATACTCAAAGTTGCGCATATTAAGAGAAGGATACAAGACCGCTTGGGATCAGAAAATTGAGATACTCAAGAAAAATCCTCAAAAGTATGTAGATCTGTTTATCCTAAACTTTCCTGTCTATCTTTTGGAAAGACTTGAAAGATACAGGTTTATCAATGTTCCCCAGGTTCTAACACTGAAGAATGCATCATACACCTTATCAACTACGAACAATAACATTGAGATATCCATTCATGGCGATATTTACACAGGGGGCAAGTTCAGGTTTGTAGGGGGCATATCAAACGGAACTTGGTATGGAACAGCTAACTTTGAAGGAATAGAAAGTAAAGTCAATATATCAAGTTTTTCGGTAGATTTTGAATTTGAACCATTTATGGATACGCTAAACGGAGAGTATAGATATAGGTTTATAACCGATCCCAAATTCAACCTAACAAATCTTATCTACAACTTCTTGACAAACAAACAGAACATAAAAAAAATACTAGAAGAGATCACTTCTGAAGAAGGTTTCGTAGCATCTTTAATTGATAATGAAGTAGAAAGAATTGCAACCAGTTATAAGATTCAATTTGAGAGATACAAGGAAAATATCTTGAGGAACATAAACAATCTCAAAAGCTTATACGAAAAGGAAGTTGAAAACTCAAAACAGAAACTAAAAAAATCCATAAAGATGTAGGGGGTGGAGATGAAAACTTTAAAGTTTCTATCTCTAATTGTAGCGTTGTTAATAATGTTAGGTTGTCCAAGAACTAGAGAGGCAGAGATACCAAGAGGAGGTATAAACATACCCTTAAATACATACTCTGGTGTTCTGGTCGCAAAGTTGAGTGCTTTTGATGAGGAGAAGAAACTATACTACTCAACATTCAGAAATGTTCCACTCAAATACCCAACAAATAGAGTATTCTTAATTAAAGATATAAGAGAATTAAGGAATGTGTATAATGAACTCAAAAACTATGTTCCACCTGCGATTAGAGAAGATAATCTATTCGTGAGAGTAGGGGAAGAGGTTGTTGGTTATGACTTTCTGAAAGATAAATCGGCAGTCCTTATTACCTTTGACCCTGGAAACTACGAAGTTAAACTAGTATCATCAAAAGCGACTGAAAAGGAAGAAAAAGTGTTAGTTGAGATTGAATATACAAGGTCTTCATCTCCAACCAAAGGGTATCCTTATCTTTTAGTCTTGTTTGACAATCCTATAAGGAAAGACATAGTAGCAGTAATTTCAGAAAAGGAATAGAAGAGGTGAAGTATGTTTAGGAGAAAGTCTGGAATCTTAATGCACGTTACTTCGCTACCGAATAGGTATGGCATAGGTTCTCTTGGTAGTGAAGCGTATGAGTTTGTAAAGTTCTTGGTTAAATCTGGTCAAAGGTTATGGCAGATATTACCATTAGGTCCTACTGGATACGGTGACTCACCTTATCAATGCTTTTCGGCATTTGCAGGCAATCCCCTACTTATTGACATTGATAGACTCGTAGAAAGAAAGCTTGTATCAAAGTCAGATATTCCAAAAGAAGAGTTCAACGATGGATTTGTTGATTATGGAAAGGTTATAAACTTCAAGTATGGTATATTTAGAAAAGCGTTTGAGAAGTTTAAGAAAGACAACTCATACTTAAAGAGTTCCTTCCAGATGTTTCAGAAAGACAATGGTTGGTGGCTTGAAGATTTCTCACTGTTTATGGCTATCAAATCACACTACGGAGGAAGACCATGGCTTGAATGGGATACAGATATTAAATTTAGAAAAACTGATGCTACAAAGTATTACAAAGACAAATTAAAAGAAGAAATAGAATTCCACAAGTTCTTACAGTTTATTTTCTTTGATGACTGGATGGAACTTAAGTCTTTTGCTAACCGCAATGGAGTTGAGATTATAGGAGATATACCTATATTTGTTGCTATGGACAGTGCCGATACTTGGAGCAATACGAATATATTCATGTTTGATGACAGACTTAATCCAATAAAAGTTGCGGGTGTTCCACCTGACTACTTCAGCGCTACTGGACAACTCTGGGGCAATCCTCTATACGATTGGGAGAAGTTGAAAGCAACAAACTATGCTTGGTGGATTGAGAGAGTTAGGATGTCTCTCAAGATATACGATTACATAAGGATAGACCATTTCAGAGGTTTTGCTGGGTACTGGGCAGTCCCTTACGGGTCTGAAACCGCAGTTAACGGTAGATGGGAGAAGGCTTATGGAGATGAACTCTTCACAGTCATAACCGAAAACCTTGGTAAAAATCTTCCTATCATAGCAGAGGACCTTGGAGTAATAACACCTGATGTTGTTGAATTGAGAGATAAGTTCGGATTTCCGGGGATGAAAGTTCTTCAGTTTGCTTTTAACAACTGGCAGGATAATGACTACCTACCTCATAACTACAATGTAAATTCCGTTGTCTATACAGGCACACACGATAACGAAACTACAGTTGGTTGGTTTAAAACCTTATCGGACGACGATAAGAATTATGTAATGAAGTATATTGGTGTAAAGAGTGATAAGGAAATCCACTGGAGTATGATAAAGCTCGCTATATCATCATCTGCTGTGTTCTCAATAATTCCGATGCAAGATGTTTTAGGACTCGGTAGCGAAGCAAGGATGAATAGACCCGGCGTCGCCTACGGCAACTGGAGTTGGAGAGTTAGAAAAGAACAAATAACAAAGAAAATATCAGAAAGACTCTACGAACTCTCAAGATTGTATAGCAGGATATAAAGTTATCTTAATTAAACCACTACAAACTAGTGAGGCTAACGAATAAAAGGTTTTAGAATTCTAATAGTGTATTAAGTTTTACAAATCTGTTTAGACTTGCAAGATTACATTCGTCAAGACATTAGATAGTTATTATATAACTACTAGGAAGTAATGGAAGTTTTGACACGAGTTTTAAAGGGCTAACACTATCTCAAATTGAATATATTGAATTCAGGTTTGTTTATTGAATGCTACTAGAATTAAGTAGTTCCGAAATATTTGAGTGTTTGTTTATTACTATACCCCATTCAAAAACTTCAATCATTCTGAAGTATCCATCCTTGCCTATTGAACCAGTCTGAACGTGATAGATATCGTTAATGTTTGTAATAGGAAAACTACGAACCAAGTTCATTTTGCTATCAAAAACTCTATTTTCGTGAGTGTGCCCTGAAAGTATGAGACTAACCTTGTTTGATTTAGTCAGATTATAGAACTCATCCCTATTGAATAGAAATATCCCTTCATCATCTTTGTTTAGGAATGGATGATGTGTGAGAATAATGTTAAACCTATTTGTTGAGGTTTCCAATGCACTCTTTAAAAAATTTATCTGACTAGCCGTAAGACCTGATGCTTCTGGTTCAGGCAGAATACCGTTGTAAGCAAAGAAGGAGAAATAGTAGTCATAACCAGTATCTATGAATATCAGTCTAACATTGCTTATATCAATGTAGTAGTTTAAAAATCTTTTGCCAACAAACCTAATGTAGTTTGGTATTTCTGTTGAGGTAGTCTTGAATAATGTTTCATACTCGTGGTTTCCGGCAACCATGTAGATTGGTATTTTATAGTCTCTATCAAAGTAAAACATTCCGTTTGAGTAATAGAAAATGTTTGTAAGTATGCGGTAGTTTTCGCAAGAGAATATTCCCTCTCCAAACTCAACTATATCGCCAGTTAGAACAACAATATCCGGTTTAAGTAAGAGGATGTTGCTTCTTATAGTTTGGATGTTCTTTAAATAGTTTCTAGAAAACAATTTAAGGTAGTCAATGTGGAGGTCCGTTAGATGTAATATCCTGACACCTTCTAGTCTGGAAGATAGAACTATCAAAAACACTAGAAGTGTCAGGAGAGTCTTAACCATTTAAAACCTTAAAACTTAACCTTTGTAGCACCTCTTTTGGAGTGATATGCTTTTAAAGAATCGCTTGCTGCATAAGCCCAGATTACATCAACTTCTCCTTTTAACTCTACATTACCTATCTTCCTTGGTATGACAAATTCAACTACCGTTTTGTTTCCCTCTCTCTTACCAGCAGAGTTAATTACTTCATTCTTCTCCGCTTTGACATGATTGTGTTTAACACCTATCGTTTGTTCTACTTCAAACTTATTCTTATCCTTGTTGAAGTATCCTATAAACATAATTGATTTATCCATCATTGGTGAGCCAAAGCCAACAGATACCCATCCTTTAGCGTTTGCTTCCATACCCACATAAGCATTTTTGTCATCATATGAAATGTAAAACTTAAAGTCCTTATCAACTGCGTATGTTGAGGAATACTCCTTATCCTGTATTACACCGTCAACTTTCACGTTCTTTGCTTGCCCAAAAGCGAATATTGAACTAGTTAGCATTATCAGTAATACTAGCACTCTCATATTTCCCTCCAAAAGTATTAGTATATACTAAAAAGTGATATTTATGTCAAGTTCAAATTCTGAAAAGGTATTGAATTTGAAATAATGAGGTAGTTTTATCTAAAATTGTAGAAAAGTTTTAGCAATGCCCCCATCGTCTAGTGGTCAGGACACGGGGCTTTCAATCCCGGAGCAGGGGTTCGATTCCCCTTGGGGGCGAAAAGAGGTTTTTTATGGGTGTTCCAAAGCATAAAAAATCACATAGGAGAGTAAGGAATAGAAGGACTAGAGTATTTTATCATACACTTCCATTTCCAGATAATGTTCTTGTTAAGTGTCCCGAATGTGGTTCTTTAAAACTTCCTCACAGGGTTTGTACTGCTTGTGGTAAGTATAAAGGGTTAGTATACATTGACTATCAGAGAAGGCTTGAGAGGAAAAGACGAAAACAGCAAGAAATGGCTAAGACAAAAGTTTAGTTATGAACATAATTGATGGTAAGTTAGTATCTTCCTTCTACAAAAATGACTTAAGGTCTAGGATCTCATCAAGTGGTTTAAAAATAACACTTGCGGTAATCCTCGTAGGTGATAACCCTGCTTCTAAGATATATGTTTCAATGAAAACAAAGGAGTGTAACGAGGTAGGAATATACACTAAAGATTTCTTCCTTCCTAGTGATACTACTGAGGATGTTGTTATTAAAATCATAAGAGAATTGAATAGGGATGATGAAATAGATGGTATTCTAGTTCAATTACCTCTACCAAAGCACATAGATGAGTATAAGGTTTTATCTTCAATATCTCCACTAAAGGATGTAGATGGTTTTCATCCAGAGAATGTTGGTAAATTGTTGATAGGAAAACCATTTGTGGAGCCTTGCACTCCGAAGGGTATAATAAGGTTGATGGATTATTACAATATACCTATTGAAGGTAAGAGAGCTGTTGTTATTGGCAGGAGTAATATTGTTGGAAAGCCTGTTTCGGTTATGCTGATGCATAGAAATGCTACAGTTACGGTGTGTCATTCTAAAACGGTAGGTTTGGAGGAAATTTCTAAACAAGCAGATATATTAATAGTTGCTGTTGGCAAACCTAGGTTTGTAAATAGTTCAATGGTAAGAGAGGGTAGTGTGGTAATAGATGTTGGTATAAATAAAATTGAGATAGACGGTAGAAGTAGTATTGTTGGTGATGTTGACTTTGACAATGTTAAGGACTTGTGTTCCTATATAACACCTGTGCCAGGTGGTGTAGGACCTATGACAAGAGCAATGCTTCTTGAGAATACCTACAATTTAGCAGTTTATAGAAGAACTTGTGGTTGTAGTGTTTAGTTTTGGGCAGAGGGGGAGTTGAACCCCCACGGGTTGCCCCACTAGATCCTAAGTCTAGCGCGTCTGCCAATTCCGCCATCTGCCCTCTTCTTGGGTCGTGCAGGACTCGAACCTGCGGCCCGCTGATTAAGAGTCAGCTGCTCTACCAAACTGAGCTAACGACCCATCATCCGCGCGCCTGGCGGGACTTGAACCCGCAGCCTTTGGATTCGAAGTCCACCGCTCTATCCTATTGAGCTACAGGCGCTAACAAACATATATTGTATATCAAAGTATCACTTTTTATCAAATTATTATTTCTGTCTTGCTGTATATTCGTTCAATACCTTCTAAGAATAACCTCATATCCTATCTCCGAGAGACATCATTTTAACATACTTTCATAAACTCATTCTTCTTCCTGCCTAATCTCTAAAAAAATACAACAATTTTTTGTGAATACTCTCCATTCCAGTTGAAAAGTAAAATTATCGTTTTTTATAATTCTGTAAAACTTATAGACTCTGGAGGTATTGAGAAGATGATAGAAGTTCCTTATCAGTTTTCAATAGCAGGAAAGAAAAACAATTACACCTTGTTGGTTAAGATAAATGGTGATACACTTGAGATAAGACAGTTGATAGTATCTTCAGATGACCACGAGGTGTTCAAGGTTGATGGTATGCACTATGTTGAGTTTAGAAGTGATATTAATAGGCTTAGGGAATATGCTATGTTTATAGTTAAGGATGCTCCCGAATATTACAAGGAAGCAAATCTTCTAGAACAGCAGGTTAGTGAGTTAATAAAGAACGCTATAAGGCATGGTAATAAGAATGACGTTAACAAGAAAGTCAAAGTATGGTATTCGTTTGATAGTAAAGTTAAAATAGTCGTTCAAGATGAAGGTGAAGGGTTTAAGGATATAGATGATTGGAATAAGTTTAATCTTGCCAGAACTATCGCTATATATAAGCAGGATTTTGAGAATATAATGAACTTTATATCCTGGAGAGGTAGAAATGAGAATGAGATGGATGGAGGTAATGCTCTGTTTGCAGCAATAGAATATTGGAATGGAGGAATATATTACAACGAGAAGGGTAATAAAGTATGTGCTATAAAATACTTCCCGGATAACCCTGAATACGAAAAATATAAATAACAGTCAACTATCTTGATAATTACGCTATGCTATTACCAATTTCCATATTATGGATACAGGTTATATCTGTAATCTTCTCTTTTATGTTAGGTCGCTATGTGTCAAAATTTGTTGAGCCAGTTCATCTTGACAATATTATCAAAGAGTCTCATAACATAAAATTACCGATATACATGACTACTGTCATAGTGTTGATATTCGGTTTTTCATTGATATTTGTGAAGGAGTTATACATACCATCCTACGAAACTATAAGGTCATTAACGATACAACTGAATGTAGGCTTAAATATATCTTATTTTCTGACGCATACATTCTCGTTTTTTATATTACCAACTGTATGGAAGTTTATATCCTATTCTGGTTATAAGTATAGATTACTGATACTTATTCTAGGATTGATGATATTTGTTGGAATCATTCACTTCATTGCTTTCGTAGGTTTTCTTTTAGTTATAGTTTTTGGCACAATATAGACTATTTAAGAGTTATTATTACTTTGTTCACACTTTGATCAATCTTGATTTTTGAGTATTTGGGGTCAGTAGCAACAGCATTTATCAAGTCATCAACGAAATCTGAGGAACCACCTTTGTAAGTTATTTCGTACTCCGAGGTATTACCAGAGATGCTTTTTCTCTTCTTGTTGCCTATTCCTGGTAGCCTATCCAATATATTTGAAAACTCTCTTTCCTCTGAAACATTTTTAAAACCTATTATCACAACATTTATTCTTATTCCTCTCTGGAAGTAGTCTTCTACTGTCTTCAGAACCTTGGGTATTTCCTGTTCAACTACTTCGGTTAAAATGTCAATCCTATTTTCAAAAGCACCTTTTTGAGACTTCTTGTTTCTTGAGAAGGTAGAGGAACCTAACCCTTTGCCAGTTGAAGCGTCGTATGCCTTTATACTACCTAGTATCGTTGTATCTGAAAATGTTGATGTTGCAAGGTTGTCTCTTGCTTCTGCATCAACCTCAATATATACATCAGCTTTAAGTTCTTGGGCTAACATCTGTGCTAGAGACATTGTTTGACCTGACTTCTCCTCATATATGTATTGGAACTTTTTGGAAAGTTCCATAGACCTCTTAAACTCAACGTAATTTAGACCATACTCGGATAGTTTGGAATTCACAATCTCTATGAATACTTTATGAAAATCATTATCTTCAATCTCTTCAATCTTATCGTTTGGGACAAAAACTAAGAAGGAAATGTCATATATAACTGAATCACTTTTTGGATTGAATTCAACGATGTTTTGCTCAACCTTCTTTGTGCTTGGCTCGCTAGTAGATAACTGCTCTTTCTTCGTTATGCTTTCAGGTGGTATGTTCTGACTAGGCTTCTCCTTAATTACTTTGTCTAGATGACTTTTAAGTAAATCAACTTTAACTTTGGTTATTCCTTTTACAACTTTCTTGCCAGATCTGTCAAGTATCGCAGTACTTGAAAACTCAGATGTTTCATTAACAATCTTTCTATCTTGTAGTATTAGCTTGTCTATCTCTGTAAAGTTATCTTTGAATTTCTTATCTCCTATCAATTCAATAGATGCCTTTCTTATACCATCAATAATAGCATTCCTGCGTGCTTCAAAATATTCATCCCCTTCACCTTCAACTTCGTAAGATTTTATACTTGCTTCTTTAGACGAGGATGAAACATAGTCTTGCGTTTTTGTTTCACTTGTTGTCTGTCTAGGTTCTGCACATCCACCTAATAGTAGTACAATTAAAGCAAAAGTAATCGTAATGAACCTAAATATCATAACAACCTCCTCTGAAAGTATTCTTGTAAAAATAACAACTCTCTTTCAAGTTATACCTTCTTTGAGTTTTCAATAAAACCTTCTTTAGAATTCTTTAACGATTATGTTGATGTCAAAGATACTAGATATAGTTGGTGCTATTGTCTATGTAGCAATACTCTTTCTAGGGATAAGGCTTGGCTTTAAGGAAAGCTTTAGAGTTTTCTTGTTTATAGCATTCATTACTGTATTCAATACTGTGATATTCAGAATTTTCAAATACTTCATAGTTCAAGATTATCTACTCGTGATAGATGTAGGTGTTGTCATTGTTTCTTCACTAGTATCATTTTTTTTGTTCTTTCAGGTTGTTAACAGAATATACGAAATGGTTGGAGAGATAGATATACCGATAGTCAGTAAAATGGTTGGTTTCTTGTTATTCGCAGTGAATGGGGTGTTCATTATTGGGTATTTCGTGATATTCACCGATATATATCCACAACTACACTATATTCTTGAAACATCAAGTTTTTTGAGAATAATGTCAAACATAGTTAAGTTTATAATTGGTATAAGAATACTATGATGTCACTTTTGGGTTTGGATAATTCGTTTTCATTAAGAGGAGGATTGATATGAAGAGTATAGTCATTTTAATTACTCTCGTGTTTGTTTGCTTATTCGGTTATGGTGCGTTCTCTCAAGATATAACTGTTTATCTGTTTCCAAGTTTTTACTTCTTTGCGGATGCGGTAGGAGTAGGTTTTGGGCTTGGGAGCATGATTGAGATTGGTAATTCAAAATTCTCACCATCAGATACAATAGCAATCTCTCCCGAAATATCGTTCCTTTTCTCTCAAGCTCAGGTCAATAGTTTCTCTTTCTTCGCTATAAAGTTCATACCTACTTATAATGCTCTTATATACTCATTTGAGAAGAACAATAACCTTTTCCTGAAATTCGGTATAGGGACTGGTATATCTTTCAATAATGCTTCAGTAAGCACATTGTCGCTATCAAGTATATCTCTTGTTTTTGAGCCTGTTCTAGGCTTTATTTACAATTTCTATAACAACTTCTGGGCAGGTGTTGATATAAAATATACTATATCAAGTGATGTAAATAACAGAATAACCTCTATGGTATCACCTAGTATATCTGTTCCAATAGCCATGAGATTTTGATCCTAAAATCTAAACGTTAGAACTCCGAATAGCCTCTGTCTCAAGTTTTGACTAAATATAATAATACCTCCGAATTCAAGTATTTCGTAATTAACTCCGAGTTCAAAAGCGAGTGTAATTCCATCACTATTGGAAAGTTTTATGTCAATGTTTTCTTTAAAAACATCCCTAAATGTAGTTGAGTAAAAAATAAAGGTTTCACTATTATTAAGTGGAATGTATGTGGTAGTATTGAACTTTGTTGTCTTACTTTTGATGTGGAATGATAATTCTATGCTTTCCATACTAAAATTGCTGTTGATTGATACCAGTGGTTTAGTATAAAAACTTAATTCGTTGATACTTATGTATGGATACAAGGATAAGAATATCTTCTTTTGGTTTATGTCGTTATACGCTTCAACATCTAGAAAAGAGAACTTGTATATTTTATACGCTCCAAAGATGTGAAATTCACTCTCAAATCCTCTCTCTTTACTCTTCATATCTTCACTATCAATTATAACCTTGTTTATGTATGAGAATTTAAGATTTTCATCATTCAGTCTTGATGAGAATATTAATCCTTTTCTGACATACCTTCTTGAGAAGAAAGATGAAGAGAATGGAGAATAAAACTCATCCGTTGAGATTCTGCTTTCAAGTGAGAACTCAAACTTACGGTAATACCATTCAAGAAGACTAGCAAATGCTAGATTAATCTTGTCTGAAACTACTGAACTTATCTCAACATTCCCAACAAGTCCAAGGCCTAGTAGGTTTCTAGCCCTGTAGTTAGCAGATACGAAAAAATTACTCCAACTACCTACGAGTAAATATACATCCTCAACACCAATAACACCTCCAAGTATGTAGTTAGAAAACTCTTGTGAGAATAGAATAAAAGGTGATAAACTAATCCAAGACTTTAATGTAAAGCAAACTCCTTTCATAATATCCTGTATTCCATCAAAGTTTCTATCCAACCTATCGTAATTGAAGGGAAGAATGCTATTGGTTTGGAGTGGATATAAATATGCAAACTTCGTTAGATAGTTGTATCTTGTATCACCGAAGACAAGACCTCTTCCAAAACTTATCCAAACATCTCCTAGTGTTAGTGATACATTGGAATTGACTACGTTTAAAGAAAAGATAAGTTCGTTCCTGCTGTTTAAAATTCCTTTAAGATAGAAATAGTCAGATGTCTGACTTATGTATGCGAAGTCAAACTTATCATCATACCTTATGGAGAATGTGTTGGTTGAGAATGATGAAGGTATGAAAGAGAAGGTTATTAAGACTACTAACACTATTTGTCTAGACTTCACAGTCCATACCAGTTGTCTAGGTCTGAAAATGAGACTGTTCCATTACCATCTTCGGTTATAACAACAAACTTATATGAAAATACATCTCCACCAGATGATATGTTGTTATCGCCAGTCATATCAATTTTGACAACTATTATGTAAGTACCTCTTACATAATTTCTATAGGATGTCCAAGTAGAGTATCCTCTTTCCAATCTTCCACTACTCGTCTCAAGCAATACATTGTTTTGGTCGTTGAGCGAGAATGTGAAGTTGTTTGTATTGTTTTGACTCAAGTTTGAGTTGCTATAAATATTTATTTCGTAATAGTTATTACCACTTCCTTTGGTAATTTGGACGGTTATTCGTGTAGCTGAAATTTCAATACATGAGTATATAATCAGAATCGTAGTAAGTGTTAGTAATATAAATACTATCTTTTTCATAGAACCAATCCAGTTTTATATTCATTAATAATATAATTAGTTTTCAACATTATTCAACTAAGTTTGACAAATTCCAATTTCTATTGAGTAGGTAAAATTCTAGACTTTATTGCGAACTTTAGGCTTTGTTGAATAAGTTTGGATCTGTTGTCACTTTTTGTTTGTAAGTTTCGTTTGTATTTTAGCAGGAGGATAAACCTATGAAGAGTAGAATAGTTATAATTCTGGTGTTGATCTTTATTTCAGTATTTTCTTATGTAGGGTGTCAGAAACTACCTACTATAGTTGAAAATCTACTAGGAGGACAACAAACTTCACAGCCTTCAGAGAGATCCGATGATAGACCCCCTTCAGTTCAAATTATAAATCCAAGGGATTATCAAGCAGTTAGTCAAACTTTTTCACTATTTGGTTTTGTTGTTGATGATAAGAGTATAGACAGCGTTATTATATTAACATCTTCTGGTAGTGTAACCATAGATGCTAGTGAGTTTGAGATAACTAGAAATCCTCAGGGTTTTGTATATGCTTCATTTTCAAAGGTTTTGTTATTTACATCTGGAGGGACTAACCAGGTAAGGGTTTTTGCTAAAGATAGTAGTGGTAAAGTTAGTTCAACTAATACTTTAAATGTTATAGTTGATACGCAGAATCCGACATTAAGTATTTTAGGTTTTGAAAGTGCATCTGATAGAATAGTTAGCACTAATTTCCAATTGAGTATTCTTGCTTCTGATGATACTACTGTGGATGGTATATTCATCGCTATAAACACCAATGTTTATACCAAAATATCAGATACAAGAAATCTAGTCACCAATCTAATTTTTGCTAATAACACTACTAACACCATAAGAGTCTACTCTAAAGACGTAGTAGGTAAAATAAGTGAGATTAGAGAAATTACGTTAATAGTTGATATTAATATACCGGTTATAAGCATATCTGAACCACAGAATGGTATTTGGATAAGTTCTAGTAACTTGGTTATAAGGGGAACTGCTAGTGTTTCTTCCTCTGCTTCAATAGGTAAGATATTTGTTAACATAGACAATACATCTTGGGAAGAAATACCAACGCCATCCTCTTCTTGGATGTTTCAGAGAGTAGTTAATATTCAGAGTAGTAATGTAGTTATAAGGGCGAAGGTTAGAGATAATATCAATAGAGAAGGGGAGGCTTCAATAGTGGTTGGTATTGACTATACTAAACCTACTGTCTCAATAACAGGTCCTGCTAACACCTCAACAATAACTCAAACAACGATTGTTGTTAATGGAACTGCTAGTGATAATGTAAGTGGTATTAGCGTAGTTCAAGTAAAAGTCAATAATGGAAATTATGAGGATGCTATAGGTAAGGATACTTGGAGTAAGCAAGTTGGTTTAACCAACGGGACTAACACTATATTCGCAAAGGCTATAGATAATGCGGGCAATTTCAATGAAGTCAATGTAATAGTTATCGTTCAGGGGTCTGGCGGAGGCAGTGGAGGTGGCTCCGGTGGCGGTTCTGGTGGAGGCGGAGGTGGCTCCGGTGGTGGTTCTGGCGGTGGGGGTGGAGGAATATCGTTTCCCGGTGATGGTCCTGAAGACCCAAGAGATTGGCGAGTCTATTTTGTTATGACTGATAGGTTTGTTGATGGATTTTCCGGTAATAACAATATTTATGGTGATGAGTATAGAGCTCCTAATAATGATAGTTCGGATGCTTTGAGGTATTATAACGGTGGTGATTTCAGGGGACTTATAAATAACCTTGATTACTTAAAGAATATGGGCTTCAATGCTATTTGGATTACTCCTGTTGTAAAGCAACCACCAGGAAGATATGTCAACAGTGGTCAAACCTACGACGCAGCTGGTTATCATGGATACTGGGGATATGATTTTGATAGTATTGATCCACATTTAGAATCTCCGGGTGCAACATTTGATGACCTAATAAGAGAAGCACACAATAGAGGTATAAAAATAATACTTGACATTGTTCCTAACCACGCTCATGGTGGTGATGCGCATCCAAGTGTTAAGTGGTTTAATGATAGGCTGAAGGTTAAGTTTGATGGACAGTGGTGGGAGTATAATCCAACTACAGACCCATATAAAAATAATCCTAATGTAGAAGGTATATGGGAGAATAATCCAGGTTTCTTTAATTATAGAGGTGATTACAAACTTCTTGATCTGCTTGACTTCAATGAGTGTGATCCAAGAACGCGACAACACATTTTCAATGTTTATAAGAAGTTTATTGACAGGGGAGTTGATGGGTTTAGGCTTGATACAGTTGCGTATATGAGAAAGCAGTTCTGGGGACTCTTTGCTGATGTTATGTGGGAGTATGCCGCGACGACTAAAAACAAGCCTTGGTTCTGGATTGTAGGTGAAGCATGGGTTGCTACAAGGCAAGAGGCATTGAGTTATTCAAAGTTTTCATCAAGAGGTGTTCTGTCGTTGCTTGACCTACACGGCTCTTGTATGGATTTTCCAGGTCAAGCAAAAGGAATATTTGCTGGTAGCACTGGTTTTGAACAGATGGCTAACATTATGGCTAGTGATTACAGTGGAGGTATTGACCCAACATTCCTGGGAACATTCGTTGATAACCACGATAAGCCAAGATTTCCCGGAGGATATGCGGATAACAATTCTATGGTTAGAATGTGGAGAAATGCCCTTAACTGGTACTATTTAGCGAGAGGTATTCCTATTGTTTATTATGGAACAGAGTTTGAGGGAACTGGGGATAATATAAATGATTACGGCGATGGTGAGCCAAAAAATAGAAAGTTTGTTGGTCAGGATAGGATAAATAGGTTACTATCAAACCCAAATAACTATCCTATATATAGACATCTAAGAATGTTAAATAGGTTAAGAGAGGCGGAAATATCTCTGAGGAGAGGATCTCAAGTAAATATTCATTTACAAGGAAATCTCGCAGTATTCAAAAGAGAGTATGTTAGTTCAGTATCTTATGTTGTTATAAACAAAGGGGATGGTAATGCGAACTACAACCTATCTCTTCCAAATGGTAATTATAGACTTTTAACGCCATCAGGTGACTCAATTTCAACTAATAACATAACAGTTAGCTCTGGTAGTTATAATGTTAATGTTTCGGGTAATAGTTTTGTAGTATTAGTCTATAGTTATCCAGACCCTGCTAATAGTGTATCAATATCTGGCACATACTCAACGAATATGAATAGAGTTATAGGAAATCTATGGAGAGGAACTATAAATGTTACATCAACTGGTAATGTGAATGTTTATTTCAACGCGGTCTATTCAACTACGAAAACTTATGGTGATAACAACGAAGTTGGAACATTCTTACCAGTTAGTGGAGATGCTGTTGAAACTTCAACTGATCCTATAACATTTGAAGCACCTGTTACGGGTCCTTACCAGATAGAGTTTAATGATGCTACACTTGCTTATACCATAAAATATGTTGGTAGCGTGCCAATAACTACGATAGTATTAAGATCCTTTGTCGGAGGAGCAAACTTTGTTGGAGTTTGTGGTAGTTATTCTCCACCCACGAGTGCTAATGATACTAACAACATAGTTCCAGGTATGACTTGGTGGGATAGTGGTCCTGCTACTGTAATGACATACAAAGGTACTGATAGTAGCGGTAGAAATATATGGGTTTGGACTTCTACTTCGGTTCCTAGCGGTAGAAATATTGAGTTTAAGTTCAGAAGGAATGGTGTAGATTGGACACCAGGTGCTAATTACAGAGTTGTAGGAGGTCAATCAGTAGATATAACTTATGACTGGGGCTTAACATCTAGTCAAGGCTCTCCTAACTTAAATGATACAACTCCACCGACTGTTAGTGTGTCATATCCAGCAAGCAATCAGATGATAATGAACCAGACTAACATAACAATTTACGGTAGTGCCTCGGATGATAGGAGTGGCGTAAAAGAAGTGTTTATATCTATAAATGGATCTCCTTTTGTCTTGGCTTCAGGAACAACAACTTGGAACTATACAACTAATCTTTCAATAAATACGACTAATCTGTTAAGGGTATTCGCAAGAGATGTTTCAAACAATACAAGTTCTACTAATGCTATACCATTTACAATTACAAATATTCCATCCACCGGAATAACAGTCAAGTATTTTAACAACAGTTGGAGTAGTGTGAATATCCATCACAATATCAGTGGTAGTTGGACTACTTCTCCGGGTGAATCAATGACTAGTGAAGGAAATGGTTGGTGGAGTAGAAATATAAACGGAACTTCTGAAACTTTTGATTTTGTCTTCAACAATGGCTCTCAATGGGACAACAACTTGAATAGAGATTATATCTCAAAAATATCTTATGGTAATCTGATACATGTAAGCAACAGAATAGTTAATGTTGGAGCTTTATACACAGGCAACGCCCCTGTTAGTGTTAGAGTTAGATACTACAGACCTGACTGGACTACAGTCAAGATACACTACAATAATGGTAGTACTTGGACTACTGCTCCAGGTGAGGATATGGTAAATGAAGGAGGTGGTTGGTGGAGTAAGACCATAAGTGTCGTTGGTAATAACTACGCTGTAGCCTTTAATAATGGAAGTGGAACTTGGGATAACAACGGAGGACAGGACTACAAAGCAAATATTGCATTCACTAATATAATTATAAGGGGTAAAAAGTAGAATTGAGGTATTATATAACTGGGGAGTTGCTAAAAGTTTGACAATACGCAACTCTCCTGGTTAATTTTAGTTTAGAAAATTTTTCAGATTTTATATTCTTTTGTCTTGTGTGAATTAGTAGAAACTTTAGAACCCTAAAGAGACTATCAAAAGATGGTAAATTTGCGAGTTTCTTTAAGTTTTGGTTATGTATGTTATTTGAGTTATTGATTTTTAACCATAACTTTTTTAAATTATTATCAAGAAAGCATTTTAGTTGTTTTAAGCCGAATTTTTGTGATTTTATTTATAATTTTTGGTATCCGAAGTTATAAAATATTACTAGCTATTTAGGAGATGATATGAGTAGGACAACTAGAGACTATTATGAAATACTCGGTGTTCCTAGAAATGCTACCAAAGAAGAGATAAAGAGTGCGTATAGAAAACTAGCATTAAAATACCATCCTGATAGAAATCCGGGGAATAAAGAAGCGGAAGAGAAGTTTAAAGAGATAAACGAGGCTTATGAAGTTTTGAGTGATGATGAGAAGAGAAAGATTTATGATATGTATGGTATAGATGGTATCAAGGGGGCTACTGGTTATAGAAACGCAGGTGCAGGTGCTGGACCAGGATACAGATGGACTGATTTTGGAGGCTTTGGGGGAGGGTTTGGTGTTGAGGATATATTTGAGGATATATTTGATACCTTTTTTGGAACTAGGAGGACAAGGACTTCGTATTCAACCAGAGAGAGTGCTCCTAGGAAAGGGGAAGACATCTATGTTGAATTTGAGGTATCACTTGAGGAGATATTCTTTGGTTCTACTAAGTCTGTTACAATTGAAAAAAGAGAGACATGTTCTGCGTGTGGTGGGATTGGGACAAAGAACGGTAGAAAACCTGATGTATGCCCAACTTGTAAGGGGAGTGGAACTGTAACTGTGAGAGAAGGTTTCTTTTCATTAACAACTACTTGTCCTACATGTAAGGGAACTGGTAAGATAATAAAGGAATACTGTTCTGTTTGTGGTGGAACTGGTGCTGTAAACAAGAAAAAGACGATAGAGTTTAAGATACCTAAAGGTATAGAAGATGGTATGATGGTAAGAGTAAAGGGTGAGGGAAACGCTGGAAAGAATGGAGGTGCACCTGGAGACTTGTATATCGTCATTAAACAAAAGCAACACTACTTCTACACTAGAGAGGGGCTTGATCTCAAATGTGAAGTTTCTATACCTTTTACAAAAGCAATATTAGGTGGTGATGTTGAGATACCATTCCTTGATGGTAAATCAATAAAAGTCAGGATTCCTGAGGGAACTCAACCAAACGATGTTCTTAGGATCAGGGGCTCTGGTCTTGAGGATGACAAAGGTAGAAGAGGTGATATTTACTGTAAGGTCAATATAAGATTACCAAAAGTGTTGAATACTAGACAGCGTTTCTTAGTAGAACAACTTGCTAGAGAGATTTCCGAATCATCCTAGATATGCCTTCTTAACTTCTTCTGATGTTTTTAAAGTATCTCTATCTCCACTCAACACTATCCTACCAGTCTCAATAACATATCCCCTATCCCCTATCTCTAGTGCTTTGTTTGCATTCTGCTCTATAAGCAGGAGGGACATATTTTTCTTTAGGTCGAGAAGAACCTTGAATATTAGGTTTATAGCCTTCACCGCAAGTCCCATTGAGGGTTCATCAAGGATCATAACCTTAGGTCTTGACATAAGTGCTCTTGAGATAGCCAACATCTGTTGCTCTCCTCCACTCAAAGTTCCTGCTTTCTGCTCTCGCCTTTCGTAAAGAATCGGAAAGAGTGAGAAAACATATTCAATGTCCTCTTTCTTGGCTTTTACATCTTTTACTAGGAACGCACCCATCTCAAGGTTTTCTAGAACAGTTAGTTTTGGAAATATCTTTCTACCTTCTGGAACTTGGGCAAGTCCAAGCTTAACTCTTTCATGAATAGGATAGTTTGATATATCCTTCCCCAGAAAGTAGATACTACCCTTTTTCAAACTCACAAGACCCATTATGGTGTTGGCTAGTGTAGTTTTACCAGCACCGTTCGCTCCAAGAATACAAACAATCTCATCCTTGCGAACTTCTATTGAAACTCCTTTTAAAACTTCTATTTTTCCATACCCGGATACTATATTATCTACTCTCAAAAGTTCCATAAGAGTATTATAAATACTTTGCTTTGTGAAAAAGAACTTGCTTAAAGTTATGAAGCTACTATCCAACAAACATTCAAAAAAGAGATAATGTTTAATCAAAGTTTAGAAATTACTTATTCCTAATGGAAATTGAAGTTTATTGGTTCGGAACGCTAGTGGTTATTTTTCTTAAATTCTATGCTTAGACTTATAACATTATCAAAGGCTAGTATAGTGAATAGTTTTAAACTGGTAATTTCTAGAACCTTAACTCACCACTTACATATATGGATATCTTTCTCGTATTTTCAGGAAATATTCGTAAAACATTGAGTAGTATTTGATCATCTACACAGAAGTTTACTTCAAAGTCGTTGAAGTTTGGTATCCTTATGAAGAATGTAACACCTGCAGTAAGATGGAATTGTGAGTAGGATCTAGAGATTATCTCTAGTTGAGTTTTTGAGAAACCTAACATTATTCTGTATCCGGAAATATCGTCGTAGTATATAAAGCCAATTTTAGGTAAAAGATAATCCAACAAATTGTCTCTGGATGTGAATATTTCGTAATTATCCGCTCTTGCGCTCATTAAATTTAAGAAAACTAGATCAAGGCTTGTTGAGACTATGAGGCTATTAACGATTGAAAACGATATACCTGTTGAGACTACTGGCGGGAAAGTTTGTTGTATTAATCCGTAGTAAGGGTTTTGGTAAGATGTTGAGAATGGAGACTTTAGAACTATAGAAGCCCTGAAATCATCAAGTTTTACTTTCAAGCCTCCAACAGCCATAAAGGAGAAAGTTGGAATATTTTCGCTTATGCCAAAAACTGGTCCAACGGCACCGCCAAGCAAGAGAAAAGAATTAACTTTTCTAGACAAACCAAACAGAAACGGTTTGTAAAATGTTTCAGGTGTATCTATGTCGTAAATGTATGTTGTGTATAGTATTGACAATCTTGTCAAGTCATCAATTCTGATGCTAATACCTATGTTAGCAGGATCAAATACAAACCTTTTTCTATAGAGTTCAATTATGTTTCCAACATTCACAGATGAGGTTGCTTCGTAATAAAGCGAGATATAACTGTTTTCAAGTGAAATGTTAGCAGGATTTACAATTGTTAGTGTAGGGTCTTTGAAGAGGTTAGCACCTGTTCTACCGACCGCTATGTTCTTCGCACCTTGACTCAAGAACTCAAACTGTATAGCATCGCAGGTGGAAACTATATAAAATACAAGCAGTAATAGTATCGCCTGTTTAGAAAAAAAACTTTCCATGACTAGATAATAGATTACTAAAATACTTTACTCAAAAGCAAGTTCTAACTAGACTATTTAGGGATTATCTTAATTCTCACTATTAAGTACTCATGAGCTGGTGTTCTTTCTCTTCCTTTCGTTTGAGAATTTTTGAACTTTATTATAAAATCATTGTGTGATTTCTTACCAGGATACGCTATTATTTCAGTTCCATCTTAGGTCGTATAGATGGTGGGATCAAGAGAATGTTTAGTAGCCTTCCTTATCTCATGAGACGGTTTAATATAGTAATAAACCGCTTTGATAAGCAATAAGGTCTCACTTTAATACCTCCATAACTAAGACATATCTATGTGTTATTCTCAAGTTTTCACATTTGTCTTTATTGGAGTAAGAGTCTGTGGAGTTATCCAGTATTATGATCTCTTTTATTTTGAGTTCTTCTAGGCTGTTTAGAACCTTTATGGGAATGTTCTCAATGTATCCTTCAATTCTTTGGTCCTTTACATCAATTGCTATGATGCTTTTGTTTTCAAGTCTATCCGTTTCTTGTTTTAACACAGAAGTAAGACAATTGACAATTTCTCTGAATTCTTGTCTGGTTATTTCTGAGGTTATGTCAAGTTTTATAATTGCCAGACTATTGCCTTTACCAGCAATATTTCTTTTTACAATTATTTTAGGTCTCTTGTATAACACTTGAGTCTCAGAATAGTTCTTTCCATCAGAGTATCTCTTCAAGAGATTTACTTTTTTATTCTCTTCTAACTTTTCCCTAAATTGCCAAAATGTTGTTATTTCAAGTTGTTTATTTATATCTGCTGACACCAGTTGTTCTGCATGTATGTTGTTTTCGTAAACTTCTGTAACTATATTTTCTGTTATCTTTGTAGATGCTTCTTTCGTAGGTTCGTTTGGTTTTTCAAATATTGCTAGATATTCGTGTGAGAGTAGTAAGAAATTATGCTGAATACTTTTTTGAATCCATACGGGTGTTGTTTTACAGTTATGTTGCCTTTTTATAACGAGTTCCTTAAGTTTGAAACCAGTGTTTAGGTATATTTGTATTAGTTTGAAACCAAGAGGTATTACATACTTTTTTCTGCGAATATCTCCTATAAGTATTGCACACTTCTTACCTGTCTTAAGGACTCTATAGTTTTCCTTTGCAACCTTCTCAATCTCCTTAAGAAAATCATCAACATCAAGTGTTGAGAGATCATTTTTGTTGTCAACAGTATATTGTATTGCGTTTGCGTAAGGAGGATGAGAACATATAAGGTCAATGGAATTATCATCAATGAACGAAAGATTTCTTGCGTCACCTACAACAATTTCTGGCTCGTATTCATGATCTTTTTGGTTAATTAGTTCTAACTGATTTGTATGTGGTTTAAAACTCAAATTTTGTCTCGCAAGTTCAGTTGCCTTTTGGTTGATATCTACACCTATTGCTCTTCTGCCTAGAAGTTTTGCTTCAACTAATGTAGTTCCAGAACCGCAAAAACAATCTAAAACGATATCACCAGGTTCTGAATACTTGAGTATCACATTTCTAGGTATGTATGGAGACCAATTACCTCTATATCTTCCATTATGGGTTGCCCAATTCCCTCTGTTCTTGAAACTCCACACAGTGGTAGTTTCTTCTCGGAATTCTTTTGGATGTAGAGTTTTGATGCTAATGTTATCCTTAAAGTTGCTAATATTAAGCCCTTTGGACTTCACAATAGCTTTTTCAATAAACTTTAATGACACATTATACTTTTCACCTATTTTTTCATCAGAAATACCTTTCTGTTTGTCTTCAAGGATGTATTTTTCTATGCGTTTCACGCCTCGCTAAATACTAAATGTATTATAAACAATATCAATGTTTTAGTTTAAACTTGACCTAGTTAAAGTTAATGGTGAATATTATAGACTATTTCACTGGTTCAAAAACTTTTCCACCGCCCCTGAAGAATTTGGTAAAGAATTCATAGAAACTCAGCCTTAACGCTTGTATTCCGACTATAAATCCTTCAAAACCTATTATGAATATCTGCCCAAAGACTATGACAAAGAAACCTATTATGTCTCCTATTGTAGTCCCGCTAATTACATTTGCAATCGAAAAGAATGTTATCATAAGTGCGGTATGGTTAAGTGCAAATCCTGCAATTCTTATGAAAGAGATTGTATTGCTAACGAATGATATAAATACTTCAAACAGTTCAAAGAACACTGTAACAGGTGACACTTTGTGATGGTGCTTTACCGACTCTATTACGCTCTCTACTACAAACAAGAGTATCGGTATTCCAACTCCTAGTAGCATTATAGTTACATTAAATGTTCCGCCAAAGATAATCAGGTATATTGGATAGCCTATTAGCGATGTGTAGAATATAAGACCAGATATTCCTTTACTGCTTAAGAGTAGTTTTGGAATGTTTCCTTCTCTTGATGTATTTATGATGTTCAGTATCAAGCCAACAGATATTACGATAAAACCTATAGCGATTGATACTTTCATCAGTTTAAGAACATCGTGTAAAGGTGATGTCCACATTGCTGGTATTATCTTCTCTTCTATTCCAAAAACTGAACCGTACAGGAAGCCGAATATTGCTGCTGATATACCTACTGCAATACCAAGCCCTGAAACAACTCTGAAGCCTTTAAACTTCCAGAAAAGTAGTGCAGAGACAAGTGATAATGCAAGTCCCTGTCCTACATCCCCAAACATCATTCCGTAGAAAAGAACATAAAGAAATGCGAAGATTATTGTAGGATCAACTTCATAAAACCTAGGTATTGCGTATAACTTAACAAGAGACTCAAATGAACTTAGTTGTTTTGGGTTATTGAGTTTTGTTGGTATGACAACCTGCTTGTCCTGTCTGTGTATCTTTTCTGCATCATTCGTTTCAATAACTGAAATGCCATCCGTGATTTCTGTAATCTTTCTAGATACCTCTTCTTTGTGTTTTGCTGGTATCCAGCCAGAGAAGAGAATTAATTTGCCACCTCTGATTGATGATGATTTTATCTTAAGTGATGAATTAACAAACCAGAGTCCTTTGTATAGTGTTAAAATTTCTTCTGTGTCGGTTTCTCTGATTTTTTCAATGATACTCTTCATTTTCTTCTTTTCTATCTCAACCTCACGAAGTTTCCTTTCTACTTGCTCAATGTCTATCGTTTCTTTCAAAACTTCCGAGATGTCTATAAGTTTTAGGAATGATGTTGATAATTTTAAAACTTCATTCTTGTACGCTTGTGGTAGCGATACGAGTATAACCGAAAGGTCTCCGAATGCTTCAACCTCCTCTACTACGCTTGGAAGAGTAGATAAATTTTTGATTACTGGCTGTGTTTCATACTTTGCTACTACGATGATCGCTACAAAAAACTCTTTCGGAAGGTTTCTAGCCTTTATATTTTCCCTTATCTGATATTTTAGTTTTCTTAACCTGAGTTCTACCTCTTCCTTCTCCAATTCCTCAAGCAGAGAGTGGTTGTAGTAGAACCTATTTTCAATTTTAGATAGCCTAGCGTCAATCTCATCAAACGAGAGTGTTTCTCTTTCGTTTAGGGTTGATTTTATAGTCTTCTCATCAATCCCCATATTCACAGAGAGCCTGTCTAGTCTAGTTTTTAAGTTTGAGAATCTCTCATTGTCTGTGTCCTTTCCTTTGCTGAGTTTGGTTAATTTAGCGGCATCCTTCGTTCTAACAGGTTTTACCTCAAACTCACCGAATTTCATAAGGTAGTCGGATATGGGTCTTAGGTAGTCCTCAGTTGTAAGTATTGTAATTTCGGTCATCTTTTCAGGGAAAAGCATAGATACCTCCTACAAGACTAGATCCTGTCTTATTTCTTCCAGTTTGAACCCGCTTTCAAATCCGCCTATTATCGCAAAGTAGTTTTTCATATCAATCTCTCTCATTACTATGATTGCTATCACAGTCGCGGGGTCCATAGGTGTGCCTATTATAATATCTTTACACTTGTTCTTGAGAAGAATGTTTTTGAATTTATCAATATCATCAATGTCAGTTAGTATGAAATTAGGTGGTAATATTCCAGTATCAATACACTTTTTTATGAAACTCTCTTTGGTTGAAAGGAAAATTTCCGCTAATACGTTTTGTTTATCCTCAAGAAAGTATAGGTTTTGGATATACTTTTCAACGTCAATCCCAGATATGAACTTCATTTTCGCAAGCATCATAAGTATGTCGTAGAAAGACTTTATCTTTACTATTCTTTCGTAGTTATATCCGAATTTGACTTTCTTTGAGATGAGGTTTTGATAATACTCAACACTTGAGAGGAATAGTAGTTCATTGATAGTTGATATAGAAACAGTCTTGATGGCGTCGTATAGGTTACGGTTTTTTAATTTATGATGAAGTAGAGTTTTGATGTAGTGATTTTTTATATCTTCAATCCTTTCTGCATTCATAAGTTCCTCAATAGTGGTGGTGGTTGAGTAGTTGAATAGGAACAAATCTTTCTCTGTGTGTCCGCTTAACTTTGCTCTCAAGAGAGTGTTCAAGTTGTAGAATTCGTAGTATAACATGTATGCTTCAATTAGTTCTTTCATATCGGGGTCTCTCGTGAGTTCAATGACTTTTTTAGCAAATTTTATAGGAATGTTTAGAATATATCTTTTGAGTTCGTCAAAATTGATTTTTCCCTTTTCAAACCTTGAGAGTGCTTGAGTTATCAGGTCGCTAGTAGTATAACTACTACTTACTGAACTACCTGCTAGTATGTCTATTATTGATGTATCGGTAGTTTTGTATAACTCACTCCTTATGTGATACATAAGGAGTGCCATTGTTGTTGAGTAGCTCATAATATTGAATTATTAGTATTCTTTGATCTGTGTTTCAAACATCTTGGGAGGGTATTAGTGCTTTCTTGACTTTTGATTTTAGGTTCTATAAAAATAGAGGTTGAATATAAGGAGGTTTGATATGGCTGTCAATGTTGCTATAAACGGTTTTGGAAGAATAGGGAGGTTGGCTTTCAAGGCCATAGTTGAACAGGGACTTCTGGGTAAGGATATTAATGTAGTTGCTGTTGTTGATATAGTTAATGAAGCGGATTACTTCATATACCAACTCAAGTATGACTCAGTCCATGGTAGATGGAACTATAAACTTGGTGCTGAGAAAAGCTCTCCATCTGCTGAATACAATGATGTCTTGATAGTTGATGGGCACAAGATAAAGTGCTTGCTTGCTCCGAAGGAGGGTCTAAGCAAATTACCTTGGGGCGAGATGGGTGTTGAGTATGTTATAGAATCAACTGGTCTCTTTACTGATGAAGAAAAAGCGAAAGGACACATTGACGCTGGTGCCAAAAAAGTTATAATAACTGCTCCTGCAAAAGGTTCTAATGTTAAGACTTTTGTTATGGGCGTTAACCACGAAGAGTATGACTCTTCAAAACATCATATTGTTTCAAACGCATCATGCACTACGAACTGTCTTGCTCCTATAGTCCATGTCCTCATTAAGGAAGGTATAGGTATAGAGACGGGTCTTATGACGACTATACATGCATATACTGCAACTCAGAAAACCGTTGATGGTCCTTCGAAGAAGGACTGGAGGGGTGGTAGAGCGGCAGCAGTAAATACTATACCTTCAACAACTGGTGCAGCAAAAGCAGTTGGAGAGGTAATACCAGCAGTTAAAGGTAAACTCACAGGTATGTCTTTCAGAATACCTGTTGCTGACGTCTCAGTTGTTGATTTAACTTTCAGAAGTGAGAGAGATACCTCAATTGAAGAGATAGATAGTATTATGAAGAAGGCATCTGAAACTTACCTTAAAGGAATCCTTGGATATACCGACGAGGAAGTCGTATCGTCGGACTTTATTCATGACGAAAGATCCTCTATCTATGACTCACTAGCAACGCTTCAAAACAACCTAAAGGGCGAGAAGAGATTTTTCAAGATCATATCTTGGTATGACAATGAGTGGGGATATTCAAATAGAGTTGTTGACCTACTCAAACATATGATCTCCAAGGATAAGAAGTAGTCTTTAGGAGGTGACGGAGATATGAATAAGAAAACTGTAAAAGATATAGATTTGTCTGGTAAGAAAGTATTTGTTAGGGAGGACTTCAATGTCCCCCTTGATGCAAATGGAAACATAACTGACTATACAAGGGTAGATGCTGCGCTTCCTACAATAAAGTATCTACTAGAAAAGCAATGTGCCATCGTTCTTGCTTCACATCTAGGAAGACCTAAGGGAAGAGACCCAAAGAGTAGCCTGATAGCAGTCCAGAAAGCATTATCTGAAAGGCTAGGTATAAGTGTTAAGTTTGCTTCTGACTGCATTAATGATGACGCTAAAAACGAGATAAAAAACCTCAAACCTGGGGAAGTTTTACTTCTTGAGAATGTTAGGTTTTACAAAGAGGAAGAAGCTAACGATGAAAACTTTGCTAGAAACTGGGCTGAACTCGTGGATGTATATGTGTGTGATGCATTCGGTAGTGTTCATAGGGCACATGCTTCAGTAGAAGCATTACCGAGACTTATGAAACAGATGGGTAAGCCAGCAGTTGCAGGATTTCTTGTTGAGAAGGAACTTGAATATCTAGGTAAGTCTCTTAATGAACCAAAAAGACCGTTTGTTGCTATACTTGGAGGGTCTAAGGTATCAACTAAGATTGATGTTATAAACTCACTACTAAATAAGGTTGATAAACTATTAATCGGTGGTGGTATGATGTTTACATTCTACAAAGCAATGGGCATAGAGATAGGTAAGTCTCTACTTGAGCAGGACTATATATCAGTTGCATTTGATATACTACAAAAATCAAAAGAAAAGAATATATCAATAGTATTACCTGAAGATGTTGTTGTTACAGATAGTATTGATAATCCAACAAAGATAAAAACTGTTGGTAGAAACGAAATACCATCAGACATGATAGGAGTAGACATTGGTCCAGCGACAATAAAGTTATTTGGCGATGAACTCAAGAATGCGAAAACTATATTCTGGAATGGACCTTTGGGTGTTTTTGAAAAAGATGAATTCGCTAAGGGAACTGTTGAAATTGCCAAACTCCTAGCAAACCTCAAAGATGCAATAAAAGTTATAGGTGGTGGTGACTCTGCTGCCGCTGTTGCCAAGGCTGGTGTTGAGAGTAAGATGACACATATATCAACTGGTGGTGGCGCATCGCTTGAATTTGTTGAAGGTAAACCTCTTCCTGGTGTTGTAGTTTTGGATGATAAGTAAAAAGACTAAAGGGGCTAATGCCCCCATTTTTGTATGAAAATACAGATATTCATCCTAGGGGCAACTCAAACAAATTCCTACTTGGTTTGGCAAAACAATAGCGGAATAGTGATAGATCCTGGAGAACATCCAGACTTGATTTTAGAGTTTATAACTAAAAACAATATAAATCTAGAATATGTTATCAATACTCATGGACATTTTGACCACATAATAGGGAATAATTTTCTTATCTCTAAAACAGGTGCCAAACTAGTAGTAAATAGGGAAGATACTAGTATGCTCCTAGATCCATTTTACAATCTATCCGCTTATATGGACAAGCCTTTCTATTCCTTCAAGCCTGATGTGGAAGTAAAAGATGGTGATAAAATTGACTCATCATATAAGGAGTTTTCGTTCATACATACACCAGGACATACTCCAGGTTCTACCTGTATATATCTTCCTGATGACAACATAGTGTTTGTGGGTGATACGATCTTTAAATTTTCGTATGGTAGAACAGACCTTCCTGGGGGTAATGAGAGGGATTTAAGAAACTCAATTAAAAGACTTTTATCAATTCTAAAAGATGATGACTTATGCCTTCCTGGACATGGAGAAAGCTTCAGGTTTGGAGAGGTTAGAAAGTGGCTAGAGAATTTGCTTGGAGAATACTAGAAGTTTCTAACAAGGTTGTTATCCTATCCATTCTCTTGCTCTTATTTAGTCTTTCTAGAGGATTTGCCGAACAGATAGGTGATAGGATAGTTTATTATGCGAAAAAGTTTATAGGAACTCCTTACGACCCAGATCCATTAGGAGCTTATGTAAGAGAAAGGAAGATTGTCTTTGACAGCGAAGTTGATTGTATGTATTTAACATTCAGAAGTGTAGAACTTGCGTTTGCTGATGGTGATGAAAAAATTGCTTTAGATATTGCTTTGGATAGAAGGTTTAAAACAAGAGGTTTTATTTCCAATGGAGTTGTGTTGAACTACAACGATAGATTTGAATATGGTGAGGATATGTTCTTGAGTGGTAAGTGGGGCAAGATTATCACAAACTACCAAACTGAAAAGGTTTTTTCTGAAAGATTGGGAGAATATATACTGTTTATTCCTAAAACACATTACGGTAAAGTAAAATACCTAGTTCCAAATGGAAGTATAATATTCTTTGTAAAAGATCCTAAAAATAGGCTGAAGGATGAAGTGGTAGGACACCTTGGAATTCTTGAAAAGACAGGTAAAGAATTGTATCTCATACACGCTAGTGGAAGTAAGAACAAAGGTGGAAAAGTTGTGAGGGAGAAATTAGGTAGATATCTTAGTAGGTCAAAAAACATAGGTTTTGTTATAACACACTTTTGATAATTACACAAAATTTGTGTCTTCTTATCAAATCTATCAGATAATATTGATAATGTTCAGTATGAATTTAGTTTAATAATTCATTATTTCATTTTGTAAGCGATGCAAAGTAGTTGTATCCAAAAGTAGCGGCATTCTGGTTAGGTTTCACTATCGTGCTCTTACCTTTTTCGGAGAAGAATCTGTCAATTCCTTCTAATAAATGTTCAAATTTGTAGATGTGTGTAAGACTCATAAGCGCACCTAACATTACCATATTGACAAACCTTGTGTCTCCTAGGTCAAACGCAATACTATTTGCATCTATGTGGTAAATCTCTATATCACTTCTCGTTGGCGGGACATTGACGAGTGATGAGTTATAGAGTAATAGTCCGCCTTTCTCAACCCACGATTCAAACTTTATTACTGATGGTTGGTTGAAGCATACAACGATATTAGGAGATTGAGTAACGGGAGACGCTACCTCATAGTCGTCTATTATAACTGTGCAATTTGATGTTCCTCCTCTTTGCTCTGCTCCGTAAGATGGAAAGAATGTAGGATACTTGCCGGCAAACATTGCTCCATAACATAGTATCATACCTGCTGACAAGACTCCCTGTCCTCCAAATCCAGATATTATTATTCTGTTCTCCATAGTGATCTAATACCTCCTAGTTTGACGAATACCTAGAAGCATCAACTGATAAATATTTACTAAACCTTGAAATAATAGAAACATACATAATTTAGTTTAATCAATATAATTTTAAACATTCTACTAGTCAAGTTTATTTATGTTTATTCACAAATAGCTTGTGACATCAAAACTATAAGAACTTTCTATTCAAGGTTTTGAAAAGTTTGGAGAGTATTATAGAAATGCTTGTAGTATCTCTTTCTTTTGTTCTTCTGTTAGTTCTATTGGTTTATTTACAACACCACCATCTCTTATGACTGGGTCTATCTGGTCGTGTGATGGTTTGTCAGGGTTGATGTAGAATATACCTATCGGTATCTTATCTTCCCATTCAGATGCTCTTTGCATTGCTTGTGATATATCGTAAGGGTTGTGTCCTACATCCTCTAGTTTGTAAATTCTTTCTTTGAACCACTGGTAGGTATTTTTCTTATTGTATGTTACACATGGAGATATATCATCAACTAGAGCAAAACCTCTGTGTTGAATAGCCTTGGCTATTATTTCTGACATATGCTCTGGCTCACCAGAGAATGTTCTTGCTACAAAAGTAGCACCTGACGCTATAGCAACTAGAATTGGATTGAGACCAAATTCATAGTTTCCATCTGGTGAAGATTTGGTTTTGCTACCAAAATCACTTGTCGGTGAAGTTTGACCTGTTGTTAAGCCGTATATCTGGTTATTCATAACTACATATGTTATATCTAGGTTTCTTCTACAAGCATGTACGAAGTGCCCAACGCCTATACCATATCCATCACCATCTCCTCCCGCTGCGATAACGAGTAGGTCTGGATTAGCCATCTTTATACCTTGAGCCGTAGGTAGTGATCTACCGTGAAGACTGTGATAACCGTAACCTTTTATAAAGTGTGGTAGGTTAGACGAACAACCAATACCAGAAACAATAACAACTCTTGATGGGTCAATATCAAGTTTTGCTAGAGCAGTCTGTAATCCTCTCAAGAGACCATAGTCACCACATCCGGGACACCAAGTCGGGTTAAGTTCAACTTGATACTTTTTTATATCAACAACTGGCATATAACCTCCTTATAAATATCTTTTTACTTCATTTAAAAGATAGAGAGGAGTAAATGGCTCTCCATCATATTTGAGAATACTTTTGTCTATATGATATCCTGTCTCCATTCTGAGTAGCTTAGCATACTGTGATGAGTAATTATTTTCAACAATCACGACATTCTTGTATTTTGAGAGAATATCAGAAATTTCTTTCTTAACTGGATAGAGATATTCCACATGAATATGATTAACCTTTACTTTTTCTTTCCTTAATAATTGCGCTGTCTCCTTTATAACTCCATAAGTTGAGCCCCAGCCAACTAGAGTAATATCAGGTTTTTCATCACCTTCTACGGTAGGTAGAGGAAATTCCTTTACGACATGTTCCATCTTCCTCATTCTTTTCTCCATCATCTTTTTCCTCTTAACCTCGTCAGTGAATATATCACTTATTAGTATTCCTTTTTCATCATGTTCATCAGTAGCTGCGACGTAGTATGTTTCAGGTGTTCCAGGTAATACTCTAGGTGAAACGCCGGTTGGAGTATCTTTATATCTATGGTAACCATCTCCATTTACACTCGTTATTATCTCTCCTCTTTCTATCTTTATTTTTGATGGGTCTAACTCACTCGTATATACTCCGTAATACCCGTTTGAGAGTAGGAAGTCAATAAGGAGTATAACAGGCATTTGATACCTTTCTGCTAGGTTTAAAGCTTCTGGAGCAAGGTAGAAACAACTCACAACATCTTTTGGTGCGATGATTGCTTTTGGATATTCTCCTTGAGATGCACCTAGTGCCTGGAATAGATCTCCCTGCTCTGTTTTTGTTGGTAATCCTGTTGAAGGTCCTCCTCTCATGGAGTTAACGACAACTATAGGAGTTTCAGTCATACCAGCAGAACCTATAGCCTCGGTCATCAGAGAGAAACCGCCTCCAGATGTTGCACACATGGCTCTTGCTCCTGCAAACCCAGCACCAATCGCTGCGTTTATAACCGCAATTTCATCCTCAAGTTGCTTGACAACGATACCATACTTTTTAGCATTTGCAGAAAACCAATGTAAGATTGAAGTTGCAGGTGTCATCGGATAGGCAGAATAAAACTTACACCCACCTATCACTGCACCAGTTGCTATCGCATAATTACCAGTTATTACATAATACTGTTTGTTTTGTTTCCTTATACCAAAGTCATAGGTTATATTAGTATTGTTATATCCAGCGTTTATAACATCTATGTTTGCTTTTGCTACTTCCTCACCTTTCTTCCCTCCGAAAGACTTTCTAACAACATCTTCTAGTAAGTCTCTATCAAGACCTGTAATCTTTACAACAGAACCAACTAAAAGTGTATTTTGCATTATAGGTTGCTTTGCTTGCTCAGGAGCAAGTTGTCTTAGAGAAAGACCTACATAATTTACATCACTTCTTTTTTCAGTTACTTTGACTTTGTCCTCATTATAGACTATAAAGCCTCCGGGTAGAACACTATCTTTGTGTCTCTCATACTCTGCCTGATTTAAAGGTATGAGTATGTGAGGATTATCGCCGTGTGTATAAACCTTTTCATTTGAGATCCTAATTTGTAACCAAACAAATCCACCTCTTATGACAGATTGATAACTATTATAAGCACAAACACCTAGACCACTACGAGATGCTAACTTTGATAATGTATCACCTACTGAAGCAACACCATCTCCAGCACTACCCGCTACTCTTATTATTACCTCACCTTGTTCCATAGATTCCTCCTTTGGTATAAATTTAAAAAAAACCTTCCACTTTAGTCAAATTTAAGACAGATTAGTTAAATAAAAACAGTGATGTTATTAAACTACTTCTTATTGGTAGTTTTTGTTAAGTGCTTGTTAAGAGTAGTTCAAAACTTCGCTAGAATCTGGATAATTCATTTATAATGCTTAGATGATAAGGGTGGTTTATGTTAAGGTTTTCAGTCATATTCGTAGTGATTTATATACTTCTGACATCCTGTTCCCAGGGAATGAAGGGTAGATTGCTGACATCTTTTGATATTGGGACGAACACTAATAATATCCTTCTTTGGATCTCTTACGGTGGCTCAAATTACATATTTCAGTCTTACCAGGATTTTCTGTCATCATCTGTTGATAGAAGTGTTAAGACTTATCTTGATGATAACTTTTTCCTACCATTTCACAGTGTCAACCAGGAAGTATGGCTTGTAAATCAAATTAGACAACAGATCAGAATCCTAAACTCTTCTCAGGATAAGGTAGTTAATGTTAAGGAACTAACATTAAAATCTGAAAGTTTAATCCAAGATGTGGTGCTAAATCAGTATAAATCAATGATGATACTTATGCTGGAGAATATCTTACCCTCCGACTACTTTGTGAATTCTATCGCGTTTTTAAGAGAGAGTTCTAACTCTCTGGAAAACCATACATATAATCTTACAAATGTTTTCAAGATTGAAACTGATGATGAAGGTAATTTTTATGTCTTTCAGATGCCAGATGATAATGAGATAAGAATAGATGTTTTCTCTCCCTCTTTCATTCCTGTTGTCTCTCGTAATGTTAAGGTCTATGAGATAGTTTCATCTAATTTTGTTTTCTCTTCGGTAGTGGTTACCAAGCCTTACACGATCCTTTTCAAGTTTGACTCGCTTGAAAACCAGCAAAAAGGTGAAATATTTTCATTTGACATAAATCTGAACAAGTTTTCAAAAAAGTATGAAGTAGTATTACCTAGAGAGAATTTTCAGATGTTGAGTTATTTGAGGAATGGATTCGTAGCCTGTGCTACATACAAAGGTAATCTGCCTACAGTGATGTTTTTTGATCCGTCCTCTCCCTCTTTCAAGGTTTCTCACGAGATATATATTGATTTTCAATATCCTCTTATGATGAGGGGGTTCAAGGTTGATAGGAGTGGAAAGATTATTGCAATGTTTGCTGACTTCCCTGATAATAGAGTATTATTTTACTACTGGGATCTTATATCTGCTAGATGAGTTTGAGAAAACTAACATATTATTACAAACTCTGATAGTTTGTATGGGAGCTATTGTCTCTACTTACTTCTTGATTTTTTAGATTGAGAAAACATTATGATTTCAGAAGGTTTAACTCTTCAAGGATATGAAAGAAACGATTCTATCTTCGGTTTTGTTTGCTCTGTATGATGGTAGAACATTTGAATAACAACTCGTGCAGAGTGGTGAGTAGTAGATGTTTTCTTCTATGACACCAAATTCTTTAAGTTCCGAGATTATAAACCTCGGGATATCAAAGTATATTTTATCTCCTCTCCTTAGGCAAAAGTCTGAAGCCCACTCAAGAAATTCACTACCAACCTCGTAGCAGCACACATGAATACAAGGGAGTATAAAAAACTTTGCCCTTTCTTGATTGAACTGAAACTTATCTCTAGCCAGACTTACAGTCTTTTTTACTATTCTACTTTTCAAACCTCTCCAACCACAGTGTATTCCACCTACAACGCCATCAAAATAAAACATAACAGGAGCACAATCAGCAGTCCTTATTCCTACTCTTATATTTCTATCGTTTGTTATTATCCCATCCGCTTCAAGACTATGGTCAAGTGAGTATGAAAAGTTAAGGGCATTGCCATCGTGGTAGATCTTACCTTCAGATATTATCACAACATCAGTGCCATGAACTTGTTTAAGTGTAAATACTTCCTGTTTCTGTGAGATAGTAGGTGTAATGACAGATGACATATCAAGGTTTATGAGTTGGAATTCATCAACTAGTTTTGAGTTATCCGTTGTAGGTATAGAAACACCTAAATCAAAATTTTCAAAGTTATAAGAAATAACCATTTTCTACTATTCTCTATCCTCAAGACTTTCAACTTCTTCGGTTATCTCCTCCGAAACATAAAGAGACTCTTTTTCAACTACTTCTTCTTTTTCCTCTACCTCCCTCTTCATAGCGAAGTTTTCACCTTCAAGTATAGCACTCTTTATAACTTCCGTTATCACTTGTATGGATCTCACTGCATCGTCGTTAGCAGGTATGGGATAGTCAACCAGTGTTGGATCAGCGTTTGTATCAACTATTGCTATTATTGGTATTCCAAGTCTTCTTGCTTCATTGACTGCTATCTCTTCTTTAGTTATATCAACAACATAAAGCACATCGGGTAGTGTTTTCATATCTCTTATTCCTTCAAACCTGTCAATAAGTTTCTTCTTGACCTTCATTAGTTTGCTTATCTCACTTTTAGGTAGTTGGTTTATTGAACCATCAACTTCCATCTTTTCTATCCTCATCAAGTTTTGGATTGCTTTTCTTACCGATGGAAAGTTTGTTAGTGTTCCGGGTATCCACTTCTTATTAACATAAAACTGACCACAAGATAATGCCTCCTGCTTTATTATATCCTGTGCTTGCTTTCTAGTTCCAACAAACAAAAACCTTGCTCCTTTCTGGGCAGATTCTTTGGCAAAGTTGTATGCTTCCTTTAGTTTCTCAAGGGTCTTTTGGAGGTTTATTATATGAACATTACCTTTGGTGGCGAAGATATAGTTCTTCATCTTTGGGTTCCACTTACTCTTCTGGTGTCCAAAGTGAGCGCCTGCCTCAAGAAGAACATTTATGTTAACCTTTTCAGACGAAAACGGCTGTATCTCTATTTGACTCTCTTGAACAATTTCTGACATACATTTCCTCCGATCATAATAAATTATAAAAACATAAATCCCAACTATTCAACCTAGAGTAGTCTCCTTAATTGAATATGCTTATTATAAGAAGTTGAAAGAATTCCTTGATCAAACAACTATAGTTTAGTTTCTTGAAAAAAACATTTATAAGGTAATAAACTAAATGTATGTTGATAGAACTCACGCGGATAGATGGCTCAAAGATAAATATAAATCCCTTCCAGATTGAAATGGTTGAGAAGAAGAATAACACTGTGATCAGGATGATGAATGAAGTTATGTATATAGTGTTGGAAGATCCGTATGAGATAGAAAACAAGATAAAAGAAAAAATTAGAAATATCATATCATCATCTATTGGAGGTAAAAATGGGTGAGAGAAGATTTGACCTTTATATAGTGATAGGTTTGGCTATATCCATAGTTTCAATGATAGTTGCAGTGCTTTTACATGGAGTGCCTCTATACACGTATTTGGATTTGGCAGCTTTCTTGATATCGGTTGTTTCTCCGTTCGGTGCTGCGATAGTTTCCGTTCCGTTTGAGTATGTTAGGAACCTGCCTAACATATTTAGAGTTCTATTCTCCACTGAGGATACTGACTACGCAGAGTTGATAGAAACACTAGTCACATTTGCAGAAAAGTCAAGAAGGGAAGGATTGCTTTCCCTTGAAAATGATGTTCAGGATATAAAAGAACCATTTATGAGAAAGGCTATACAGTTGATAGTTGACGGAACAGACCCTGAAATGGTTAAGCATATTATGATAACTGAGATGGAACAGATGGAATTGAGACATCTGTTTAACAAGAAGTTCTTTGATGAATGGGGCTATTATGGTCCAGCACTAGGAATGGCAGGTGCGTTAGTAGGACTCATAGCAGCGTTGAGCCACGCGGAGGATAGAGCAGCAGTAACGCATGGAGTTGCTATAGCATTCATAGCGACACTCTACGCAGTGTTCATATCAAACGCTATAGTTCTACCTATGGCTACAAGATTGGATCTCAAGAACCAGAAAGATATTCTTATAAAAACAATTATGTTGGAAGGTGTGCTATCAATACAGGCAGGAGACAACCCAACCCTAACAAGGGAAAAATTGACTGCATTCCTACCGCCAAAACTCAGAGAACAAGTTCTATCAAAGAAAGAAGGAGGTGTATAGTATGGCAAAGAAAAAAGAACTTGGTCATAAAAGAGAGATGCCTCTATGGATATTTACATTCGCAGATATGAATAACCTTCTACTCGCACTTTTTATCGTTTTTATGTCTGAAGCAACGATTGAAGGGCTTGAAGCACGAATGATACTGTCTTCTTTCTCTGGAAACATAGGTTTTCTAACAGGTGGCAGGAGCTTGTCTCAAGGTCAGTTTTCAGAGTTAGGTTCATCAATAGAGTCCTTACCTTCTAGAGAGACAGGAGTTGCGATGTCTAGGATACAACAGGAAGCTAGGGAACTATTCAAGCCTGAAATAAAGAGTAGAAAAGTAAAAATTACAACTACAGAAGAAGGTATAAAGATAAGCCTTGCAGATGATTTCTTCTTTGATAGTGGTAGTGCTGACATAAAGGAAGAGGTCATGCCAACCATAAGGAAGGTATCGGAACTCATATCGTCCCTTAAGGATGTGAAAGTTGATGTTATAGGGCATACTGATAAATCTCCAGTAGTAAATCCAATAGTCAAAGAAAGGTATCCTTCTAACTGGGAACTATCTACTGCAAGAGCATCTTCTGTTGTTAGGGCGCTTGTTGATTTTGGGGCAAACCCAGAGATAATGACCGCTAGCGGAAGAGCAGAGTTTGAACCTGTTGAACCCAACGATACTCCTGAAGGTAGAGCGTTCAACAGGCGAACAGATATATATATAAAACTCGTCAAAAAGACATCACTACCAACTTACAGATAAAATTGGATCACTTACTTACTACAAGAAAGGCTGATTGATTTACTTTTCTAGCCTTCTCAAGGACCTTTGTTGCCTCCTCATAAGACTCAAAGCCACCAACCCTAACCCTAAATAATTTTTTACCATCCACCGTAGCCTCTTGTATAAAACCGCTGATACCGATAGACTTTAATCTGTTAAGATTACTCTCCGCAACATCCTTTCTCTCGTTTGAAGATACTTGAATGAAATATTTTACATTCCTAGAAGGGGAACTTTTTGTTTCAACTTCTTTTTTATTTGGTGTTTCATTTTTTACAACTTGTTTTTTTTCTTGAACCTTTGTCTTCATTTCAGACTTTGTTGCTTCTTCTTTTTTCCTTGAAATTACATTTTCTCCTGATTTCTTCTCAACCGATTTTTCAATTTTTGTTTCTAATAGTGTGTTCTTGTTACTTTCAAAACTTTTAGGTATAAGATCTGTTATCTCCTCGTCTTCAGGTATAAACTCTTCTTTGAATTTGTTTTTCTGTTCTGAGAAACTCTGCTTTGATGATGGAAGCCCAAGAACATCGTCTGGTTGTGTCTTGCTAGAGGTGATTTCAACTTCTTTGGTATTACTATTCATAAATTTACCTATCATATAGCCTACAACGAAGTTAAATACAGAAAACAGCACTGTTACAATCACTATTAGAGACAACTTAGGACCCGATGAAATCTTGCTTTTAGAAGAACCTGAAGCATTTGGTTGAAAGTTTGTCCTAACACCGTATTCATTGAACTCGTCTTTCTCAAAATTCATTTCTACCTCCTAGAGAGTTCTTAATTAAGTTTCGGATACACCAAAAATGATTAAAATTTTACTCTCAATCTTTGAATTTGAATGACTTTAAGTATTGAGTATTTGAAAGCAAGTTAGTATCCAGAAACAACTAAAATCTTATGTTAAGGGAGACTCTTTGGAAATCAAGCGATAACGATACATTCTCTTTAAGGTTCAACATCTCCTCTAATCTACCATTCCACCAAGTAGCATATATAAACGGACGAGCAATATTATATGTATAACCTGCTATCACGAAAAGACCTAGAAGAGGACCTAAAATAGTTTCTTCCCTTGCTCTATTATCTAGAGCAGATAAAATTGCAAGTGTAGCGTATGGTGATAGTATAGATATAGCTACTCCTCCCATATCTTCAATTACTAGACTACCTAGACCTGGAATTATATTAAGCACCGATGCACCTATCATTCCAAATATACTTATTGAATACCTATAATAGGTATTTTTTCTCGTTTGGTAATCAAGTATTTTGGCATCTCCTTTCATAACATTAAAGACTTCATCATCAAATATATCCTTTCTTTCTATACTCGTCCTTATAGCCATTAAAACCGAAGACTTCATTTTCTCTTCATCTTGAACTTGAGTAGTAGGCTGTAGGGATGTTTGTTTTTCTTTAGGTTCCTCTTTGACAACATTCAAAATAGTTTCCTCGTTGTCCGTAAGTATTACGGATTTGTTAAACACTATCTCTTTAGTTACGTCATTCCTTACTATCACAGAGTAAGGTGTCTTTGATACTACCTTAACCGATATATTGGTATTTCCTTGGACGGCGGATAATACCTGATCGTTCAGAAAGACAGTGTATGTGCTTTGAACATCAAGGTTGATATTAACTGCTATCCTAGCAAAACCTACCGCCTTACCTGAGTAGAATGAAAAAACCTTCTGCATTATGCCGTCTGCTATATCAAACAGATCTTCAGATCTAACACTAAAAGAAGTCAGAGATGAACCTTGATCGTCGTATATTGAAACTTCGTAAGTATATACATTGTTTTTGAAAGTATAATATCCAACTATGTAATTATCATATCCAGAGACTGCTTTTGATAATTCTTTCACATCTCTACCTTTGACATCAAAGGAAGATTCTTTTATATTAGCGCCGGGATAATACTTAGCGAACTGCATTATTGACTTGAGAACACCTACTGATGCACTTGGAATATTCTTGCCTTCCTTGTTGTAAAACTCAAATATTACAACATCCTTTGCGGAGGAAATTGAGCAAACTAGAAACATTACAATAGCAAATAACATTACTCTCATAAGTATCAGTATGAAGCAATAATACATCCTATGTCAAGATTTGGAGGATTGGGTTTGAAGTATTGACACACTTTCACCTAGAGATTTAGGTGAGAGATTTTTTTACATTTTCTTGAGGTATAAGATTTTGAAATTATCTACATTGAAGTTCTGGTAATATAATTATGAGGTAATATGTTTAGAGTTCTTTGGGCATAGTTTTAGTTGAAATCCAACTTGAGATTCTTTGGATATTAAAATATTTAAGTTTGAGTTTCATAATTTGCCTTAATTTGAAAAATATTATCGTTTTTTCTAAATTTATTAACACTCTTGAAATAGGAGTTTTAGTATGATACAAAGAAGAAAGAGTAGAAAAGTTAGAGTAGGAGATAAATACATAGGAGGTGATGCGCCTGTTACAGTTCAGACGATGCCGACAAGTAAGACAACTAACATAAAAGAGACCGTTGATATCATTAAAAGGTGTGAGGAAGCTGGAGTTGATATTGTCAGGCTCGGGATGCCAGATATTGAATCTGCTAGGGCTATAAAGGAGATAAAGAAACATGTCAAAGTTCCGATAGTTGCTGACATTCACTTTGACTACAAAATAGCACTAGAGGCTATAAAAAGCGGTGCTGATAAAATTAGACTGAACCCTGGGAATATAAAAGAAAGGTGGAAGGTAGAAGAAGTTGTAAGAGCTTGTAAAGACAACGGAATACCTATAAGGATAGGAGTTAATGCCGGATCAATTGACAGAAGTAAGTATCCAAAGCCTACTCCTGAAGCACTGGTTGACTCTGCATTTCATCATGTGAGAATACTTGAGGATCTTGGTTTTTATGATATTGTGATATCGGTCAAACATAATGATGTGATAACTATGGTGGAAGCGTATAGACTTATCGCGAGTCAGTGTGATTACCCACTACATCTAGGAGTTACTGAAGCAGGAACGGAGTTTAAGTCAACAATCAAAAGCACTATAGGAATTGGAACGCTTCTTATGGAAGGAATAGGTGATACAGTTAGAGTCTCACTGACTGGAGACTCTGTTAAGGAAGTTGAGATAGGTATAGCGATACTTCAGCAATTTGGATACAAACCAACCTATGTAGATGTTGTTTCTTGTCCTCTCTGTGCTAGGGCGGATGTGAATATAATTGAACTTACCAACAAGTTTGAAGAGAAAACGAAGAATATGAAAAAGAAGGTAAAAGTTGCTATAATGGGATGTGTTGTGAATGGTCCTGGTGAGTCTATGGATGCTGACATAGGAGTATCGTGTGGCAAAAGTGGTTCTGTTGCCTACAAGAATGGTAAATTATATAAGAGACTCAAAAATGAAGAGATACTAGACTTCCTATTGGAAGAAGTTGAAAAGTTTAACAATGTCTCTTCATAATATTATTTGCTTTTTGCGGGAATAGCTCAGTTGGTAGAGCATCGGCCTTCCAAGCCGAGGGTCGCGGGTTCGAGTCCCGTTTCCCGCTCGTTGTCTGGTTTTAATAACCTATAATCCGTTTTTTCCCTAACTAAGTAGTCATCTCCATGCTTGTGTCTCTATCACGATAGTTCTCATTTTCTGTTTATACCTAGACGTAAGAGTTATCCAATCCTAATAGTAATATCTAGAGTGAATCAAAGTTTAGAAATTACGAAACCCAAAGAGTTGAAAAAGGAGAAGACAAACGATGAGTGTTCTATGAATTACATTGGAGAGCAGGGGGATGGACCCCCTAGGTGTTATGGTCTTATGTTAGCGCCGAGGGTAGCAATTATACCACTGAAGTCTGTTTTACCTATTGGAGCGTATCTGTAACCAACATTAAGCTCCACGGATAACTCTTTTATGATGTTGAGCCCAATAATCAACTTCCCTTCTGCTACTAAACCGCTTGCCGAGTTGGACTGACTGGCGTTAGAAATCACCTGTCCATTAGTCTTGATTGTAAGATCACTTGAAAAAGATGCGAAGCCATAACCTACACTTGCATTAGCACCCAGATATATAGGATTAATATTGTAAGTGTAGGTAATACCACCAAGTATAGGTATCAATGAAGAATTGTAGATTGATTCAAAAGTTATAGAGCCAAAGAAAATAAAGCTAAACTTTATGCTACCAGGTAGTACATACAGGTAGTATGCCCCAATGCCAATGTTTAGATTACCTATTGATGGGTCATTCAGGATATCATAACCCAATTGTAGCCCACCAACTAAAGCATTATCAAACAAGTCTACTTGAGTACCTGGGAAAAGGACACTTAACTGTTTGATGTCTTCATTAATATCACTCATAAAAACTGTTGAGTAGCCAAGGTAGGGTTTTATGGTTATACCAGTCTCTGCATAACCATAAAGCGCAATAAATAGGGTTAATATAATGATGAAGATAGTCTGTCTTTCATATATAACTTCTTATTCTAGATTTGATTGTAGAGAATCGGAGTAAAATTTTCAACATCTGAAGAAGGTGTTCAAAAAAATCGTTAAGAGGTGAAACACTTTTTGAGGAAGAAGTGTGAGAGGGATTTTAGGGATTACGGGTGTCAATACGGTAGGAATAGGTATAAGGTTGAGGAGGTGATAGGTCATTTCAAGAGAAGTGGAGAGAGGTGGTTAGAAGTGAGGGATGTAGAAATGGCTAGGGATTTTGGTAATGATAAGTGCATTAGGTTTTGTAATGTTTGAGGGGGATGAAAATTTTTTGTTTTTAGTGTTTTTACCATACTTGCAAAGAGATATTCATCAGAACAACAAGTATTCATAAGCATTACATACATTTTTTGAACATCCTCCACTGAAGTTGTATTGGTATCTGAAGTACATTTATAACTTTATGAGACTATATTTTTATTAAAGGAGGTTTGGTATGAGGTATTTTAGTAGTGATCATATTGATGCGATCTTCAATGCTATAGGTGGGCCTTGGCATATACAACCGTAGAGGTGGATATATCCAAACAAATGGGTAGAATAAGGGGGATCAATGTTGATGTCAATGTTTTTGGTTGTAGCTCCTTCCAAGGAGTGTTTACCCCAAGTGGTTTTTTACGAGGAGCACATTTTCTAGCTTCTTATCCGGAGGATGGAGTAAGTGCACTACCGGTGTTAAAAGAGTGTTCTGAACTTAACGCTAAGCAAGAAGCTATTGAGGCTTGTAGAGAAATATCTGATAAAATTGGAAACCCTGATGTTATACTTATGCACGCAACTCCTGGTTTTGAAGAGAGGGTCATAGAGGGTATAGATGAGTTCTATGGAGGTAAGGTTAAAGTGTATGGAGGTAGTGCTGGCGATGATGACATATCAGGAAAGTGGTTCCTTTTCCTGAATAATACGATTACCAAAAGTGGAGTTCTCATAGTGGGTTTTAAAAGTTCTGGAAAGGTTTATGGAGCATTTTTGAGTGGGTATCTACCATCAGCTGAAAGGGGTAAAGTTACCAAAGCACAAGGTAGGACTATCTACGAAATAAATGGAAAGCCTGCTGCAATTGTTTACAATGAATGGACTAAAGGTTCTATTTCGGAATATCTGGAAAAGGGAGGAGTAATTCTTGGGGCAACGACACTTAAGCCTATTGGAAGAGTTGTTGGAGAGGTTATGGGTATAAAGAACTATCTTCTATCACATCCACATTCGGTAATACCAGAAAACAAGGCACTAACTCTGTTCACGGAGTTTAACGAAGGGGATGAGATAATTCTGATGACAGGTTATAAGAAAGCACTCATAGAACGGGCTAGACAGGTCGTTGAAAGAGCACTCGGTATAGACAAATACAAGACTAAACTCAAGGGGTCTATTCTTGTCTATTGTGCAGGATGTGTCGGTGTGGTAATGGATGAAATACAAGAAGTTGTAGAAGAGTATAAACTGTATTTGGGTGATGCTCCGTTTATAGGGGCTGCAACCTTCGGCGAACAAGGATGTTTCATACTGAAGGAAAATCAGAAGGCGAATAAGCACGGTAATCTTATGGTTGACAACATAATATTTGGGTAAATTACTTGCGGTTTTGTGAGATTTTTAACCACGATTTGTGGTGACCTTTTCAATTAGGAGAAAGGCTGTAAAGAAGGATTCACCTTTTCGTCTCGGAAGTGAAACATAATATTATCCCGTTTTGAATTCTATGCTTGTGCTTTTGTATAATTTAGTTTAACTATAGTGATGAAGTTATGAGGTTTAGTAGTTTTCTCATATACACTTTGAGGGAAGACCCAAAGGATGCTGAAATAGTTAGTCATAAGCTTATGTTGAGAGCAGGACTTATATACAAAGAAGAGAGTGGGCTATATTGCTACTTGCCGTTAGGATTTAGAGTTTATAACAAGGTCGTTAATATAGTTAGGGAGGAGATGAATAGGTTTGGAGGTGTTGAAGCCTTACCTACCATACTTACACCAGGTGGGATATGGGAAGAGAGCGGGAGACTACACACTATGGGAAAAGAGATGATAAGAATAAAAGATAGAAGAGATGGACTTTTGGTTTTAGGTCCTACTCACGAAGAGGCTTTTACAGATATCGTAAGAAGAACTATAAGTTCATACAAACAATTACCTATAACTCTTTATCAGATAGCAAAGAAATTCAGAGATGAGATAAGACCAAGGTTCGGAGTGATGAGGTGTAGAGAATTCACGATGAAGGATGCTTACTCGTTTGATATTGATGAGGAAGGTCTTGAAAAAAGTTATCTTAATATGAGGCAGGCTTACATAAGTATCTTCAAGAGGGTTGGTCTTAATGCTTTGCCAGTTGAAGCGGATGTTGGAAGTATGGGGGGAACTAGAAGTGAAGAGTTTATGGTTTTTTCTTCAGTAGGTGAGGCTGTTATTCTATACTGTCCGAAGTGTGGGTATTATGCTAATGTTGAGAGAGCAGAGTCTGTAATTGATGAGACACCTGATGATGAAGAAGAAAAACCTATCCGAGAAGTTGATACACCAAATGTATATACTATTAATGACCTAACCAGTTTCTTTAAAACTCAACCGAGAAAATTTATAAAATCTCTGATATACAAATCTGACGGCGAACCGATTATGGTTCTGATAAGAGGTGACCTTGATGTAAATGAAGTAAAATTGAAGAATTACCTAAATGCAGTTGAGCTTGAGCTTGCTGACCCAGAAACCGTTGAGAGTATTACAAAAGCACCTGTTGGTTTTGCTGGACCTGTGGGGCTGAATAGAATTAGAATTATAGCAGACAACTCTGTCAAGACCATTAAGAACGGTATAACCGGTGCTAACAAGAAGGATAAGCACTTAATTAATGTGAATATAAATAGGGACTTTGTTGTGAGTGATTTTGCTAATATAAGGAGTGCTAAATCTGGAGATGGATGCCCTAGATGTAATAGTATCCTTGAAGAGACTAGAGGTATAGAAGTTGGACATATATTCAAATTAGGATACAAATACACAGAATCAATGGATGTGTCAGTCCTTGACAAGAACGGAAACAGGATAAGACCTATAATGGGGTGCTACGGAATAGGTATTGATAGAACCATTGCTGCGGTAATAGAGGTAAGTAATGACGAAAACGGAATAATATTCCCAATAACCATTGCACCCTTTGAGGTGATTGTGATACCAATATCCAATAGAGATGAGAAGATAGTTAAAGTTGCTCAAGAGATTTACAAAGGATTACTCTCAAAAGGTGTGGATGTTGCGATTGATGATAGAGAGGAAACTGCTGGTGTTAAGTTCAACGATGCCGACCTCATAGGAATACCATTCAAGGTAATAGTTGGTAAAAAAACACTGAATGAAAACAAAGTAGAAGTCAAAAGAAGAGACAATGGACAGTCTTACGAGTTTGATTTATCTGGTGCAGTAGAAGATGTTAAGAGACTTGTAGATGAGGAACACAAGAAATACAATACTATTGAAGTCTAGAATTTATGAATATAATTAGTGTCTTCAATCTTGTAATCCTAGTTGTGTGTATTATCGTAAATTTTGATATCTATCAACTTCCTAGTAATTGTAAGATAGAATTTTAGGGTCTTTTGATACAACAAGTATTAAATACAAAGCTCCCTTGGAGTTTATCAGAAACCTGAAAATCTGGTGAGTTTTAAGAGCATTATGTTTTTTGAATTACATAAGTCTTGATTTTGTTGATGTGGTCTTTTTGGTGCTTTAGAGATTAGTTTTTAACTACGCTTCTAACTTTCATTATAGTTGCTACATCAAAAATGACTCTTTTTATCTTTCTTCCAGTTGCATCTTTTGTTAGGTCAACGCTTATAGGATTTCTTAAAGGTGTTCCATTTTGAGATATACATATTACCATCTCAGGAGAAATATCGTACTCTGAGTGTAGTCTTTTCACTATTCCTATTTCATTTGTTGTTAGTTCTACTACGCTTCCTTCAGATATTGGGCTCTGAATTTTATACATCTTTGAGATTTCTATAGAAAACCTTAATGATATCTCTTCATCATACTTTGTTCCTGCCATTTTTAGTATCTCTTCAATCGCAACTCTTACGGGTAGTGCTGGTCTATAGGGTCTATCTGTTGTCATTGCGTCAAAGGAGTCGCATATTGAAACCATCTTGGTATAGATATCTATTTTACTTCCATCAACACCTAATGGGTATCCTTTACCGTCAATCTGTTCGTGGTGCATAAGGACTATTCGCTTTGAAATTTCATCTATACCTGTTGTATCTTTTAGTATTTGGTATCCTATAACTGGATGTCTTTTTATGGTATCTATCTCAAACTGCGATAGTGGGTCTTTTTTGTTGAGTATTGAAACAGGTATCTTTATCTTACCTATATCTATCAACAATCCCCCAACACCTACTGCACATACTTTATCAATTGACATTCCTAGTTTAGTTGCTATGAATGATGATAGAATGCTAACATTAACTGCGTGTACGTAACTGTAGGTATCATGTCCTTTAAGGTCAAGTAAGTTTATTGTTTTACCTACTCCGAGTTTTATCTCTTTCGCAACTTCATCAACGGATTCTTTCACCTTTTCCGTATTCGGCATCTTGCTATTGGTTATATCAAAGACAACACTTGAGAAGCTATCATATATCTTCTTCTGTGTTACCTCAGATATCATCGGGTTCTCTACTGATTGTTTTGAGAGCGAAATATCAGGCGATATAGGTCTGTATGTTAATTGTGTTATACCAAGTGCTATTAAATTGTCAATGAATTCTTTCTTTACAGGGACTTTGGCAGGCCAAAGAAATCCTCCATTCATATCGTATATGTTTCCGTTCAAAATCATCCCCTCCTTCAAGAAGGAGACAGGAACTACTTCACTTTTGTCAAAATTTGACATATATACTTAATGTTATATATTCATAATCTGGATTGCAATAAATTTTTTCAATAATCTTACACTATCTTTGCACGGAGTTTTACAGTAAAGTATTTAGTCAGATTTTTTATTTCCAACATTTTAAAGTTATTTGGTGCTATAATTATGAGCCTCAATTGTTATTAATTTGTTTTGTATTTTTTTGGATGTTTGATGGATAATATTACCATTTATTTGAATTAAGGTTTGATATTGTTTTACTTGATAGTTGTTTTGATATTTTTGTTTGAATTTTGCTTCTTGACTTTAGAATTCTGTTTATATAAAGATTATAGTATGAAATCAACGATTTCAAAAGAGGAGATAATAGAAGAGATACTTACACTTAAGAGGGAGAAGAACGCAGTTATACTAGCACACAACTACCAGATAGGAGATGTTCAGGATATTGCCGACTTTGTAGGTGACTCTCTTGGGCTTTCCATAAAGGCAAAGGATACTGATGCTAGTGTAATTGTATTCTGTGGTGTTCATTTTATGGCTGAGACTGCGTCAATACTGAACCCTGACAAGAAGGTTTTGCTTCCAGACCTTGAGGCAGGATGTTCGCTTGCGGATAGTATCACCGTTGAGGAGTTGAGAGAATGGAAAAGGAGATACCCGAGTGCTGTTGTGGTTTCTTACGTTAATACAACAGCTGAGATTAAGGCTGAAAGCGACTACTGCTGCACTTCTTCAAACGCTGTTAAGGTTATACAGTCTATACCTGAAGACAAAGAGATATTATTCCTACCAGATATGTTTTTGGGTAGTTATGTAGCGAGAGTAACTGGTAGGAAGATACGAGTATGGGCTGGTGAGTGTCATGTCCATGCTAACATAAGGCCAGAGGATATTGAAAAAGTTAGAGAAAAACATCCAAGTGCTGATTTTCTGATCCATCCGGAGTGTGGATGCACGACGAGTTGCTACTATTATGTTGAAAGTAAGGACATAAGCTCAAATAATACTTACTTCTTATCAACAGAAGGTATGATAAATTTTGTTAAGAACTCTCCAAAGAATGAATTTGTTGTTGCGACTGAGGTTGGGGTTTTACATAGAATGAAAAAATACAAACCTAATGCTAGTTTCTACCCCGTTAGTGAGGAGATGGTGTGTGAGTATATGAAGAAAATAACACTTGAGAAAGTTTTAGAGTCTCTAAGGCATGAAATATATGAAGTTAAAGTTCCTGAAGAGATAAGACAAAAGGCACTTATACCTATCCAAAGGATGCTCGAAATAGTATGAGTAGTAAAATAGATGTAGAAGAACTTATTGATGTTATAACGAGTAGTTATGAAGATATAGACCAATTCTACAAAAGACTTCTTACATTCCTATCTGACATAACAGATTCGGAGATAGTAGGTATATACTTTCCTGATAATATATCAAACAAAGGTTTGGAATTGAAGTATCTGGTTGAGAAGAGTGGTCATGGGGTCAAGTTTATAAAGCACAATAATTATTATCTACCTTTTGATAAAGGTATAGTTGGCTGGGTATATAGAAACAAGTCTATGTATGTTTCAGACAATACCGAAACTGATAAGTTCTACGTCCCTCTTGATGAGAGGAAAAAGTCTGATATAGCAGTGCCAATAATCTCTTATGATGGTAAAGTTGTAGCAGTGATAAACTTTGAAAACTATCAAGAAGATAAGTACTCAAAAGAGGATCTTGAGAAGATAAGTATCATAATACCTCTTGTTTCAACACTTATAGAATATAATACAAGGATTGAAACGAAAGAGTATGAAGCAAAGTTTTACAGATTACTCTACTCGGTGTATAGGATATTTCAGAGTTTAGATGACCTTGATAGTATCTTCAACAAATTGATGAACTTTTTGATAGACAATTTGCGGATTGAGAGAGGAATGATATTCTTGCTTGATGATGGTAAGAATGAGTTAAGTATAATAAAGAGTTTTGGTCTTACTGGGGAGGAAGCGAGTAGAGGAGTTTATAGTATTGGCGAGGGTATAGTGGGAACTGTTGCTTTGACTGGTAAGCCTATCTCAATACCTAATATATGGGAGGATAAAAGGTTTCTTGGTAAAACGAAAGCAAAGCGATCAAAAGCAAAGAGAATATCTTTCTTCGCAAACCCTATAATGTTTGAAGATAATACTTTAGGAGTTATACTGATAGAAAAAGAATTCACAAACTCTTCCGAGTTTGAGGTTGTCAGTAGGTTAATGAAGGAGGTATCAGAGCTTCTTGCTATATCGGTTTTGAGATACTCAAAGGCTAAGAAGGAGAAGGAAGATCTCATAAGCGAGAATGAAATGTTGAGAGAGCAGCTTCTTGAGAGGTATGGTGTGAGTAATATAGTTGGTAAATCTCAGAAGATGCTTGATATTTTTGAGATAATTAGTATTGTTTCAAAAACGAACTCAACTGTTTTGATAGAAGGTGAGTCTGGGACTGGTAAAGAACTTATCGCAAAAACTATACATTATGCCAGTAATAGAAAAGACAAGCCGTTTGTTGCGATAAACTGTGCTGCTATACCTGAGACACTGCTTGAGAGCGAGCTGTTTGGATACAAGAAAGGAGCGTTTACGGGAGCAATTTCTGATAAGAAAGGTAAGATTCTTCAATCTGAAGGGGGAACTTTATTCCTTGATGAGATTGGTGATATGCCTTTGTCTCTTCAAGCGAAGATATTGAGAGTGATACAGGAGAGGGAGGTTGAACCTATAGGTGGAACGCCCGTGAAGGTGGATATAAGAATAATTGCTGCAACTAATAAAAATCTTGAGAGTCTCGTTGAAGAAGGTAAATTTAGATTGGATCTCTATTATAGGTTGAATGTGGTCAAGATAGAAGTCCCTCCTCTTAGGGATAGGAAGGATGATATTCCATTGCTTGTAGATTTTTTTGTCAATAAGTTTTCTAAGGAACACTCAAAGAATATAGAAGGCGTTGAAAAAGACTTTATGGAATTATTCCTAATCTACGAGTGGCCAGGAAATGTGAGAGAGCTTGAGAATGTTATTGAACATGCTGTTATAATGTCAAAAGATAAAATACTTACCAAGGATTTGCTACCTAGAAGGTTAAGGGAGATATCTAGAGTAACGCCGACATACGAGGAGAGAATAAATCAGATAGTATCTGAATATGTTTCATCTATTGACCTTTCAAAAGAAAATGAACTGTATGACAAAGTTATAGACCCTATTCTTAAAAGCCTTATAAATCAGGTTGTGGTTAGGGTTAACAATAACAAAGTTAAGGCTTCAGAGATACTGGGTATAAACAGAAACACTCTGTTTTCGTATATGAAGAAGTATAGAATTTAAGTTTTTGAGATTTTGATGAAGGGTGTTGTATCATTTAAAAACTTTTGAACAAAGGTTAGTTTCCGAAAATTTTAGTATTGATAACATTTGATAGAGGAACTAACATTTTTTATAATTATAATGTGTAGGGTAGTATATGACATCTGTGTTGTCTCAGGAAGAAATAGATAGCTTACTCTCTGCTCTTCAGACAGGTGGTGAAATAAAGGAAACACCTTCTGTTATTGCTGCTGAGACACCTGCTGCTGTTGCTAGGAAGAATATAAAGAGTTATGATTTCAGAAGACCTGACAGGTTTTCTAAGGATCAGTTGAGAACCCTACAAATGATCCATGAAACATTCGCAAGGCTAACATCAACATTTCTGTCTGCACAACTTAGATTAGTTGTTCAAGTTCATGTTGCTTCAACAGACCAGCTTACTTACGAAGAGTTCTCAAGAAGCATACCATCACCAACTACTCTAGGTATAATAAATATGGAACCACTCAAAGGTAATGCAGTCTTGGAAATAGATCCTACGATAACATTCGTCATCATAGATAGGCTCTTTGGAGGGAAGGGAGAGGCACTTAAGGATAATAGGGAACTTACAGATATTGAAAAGTCTGTTATGGAAAGCGTTATAGTTAGAATTTTATCCAATTTGAGAGAGTCTTGGGCGAATGTTATTGACTTAAGACCGAGACTAGGTAATATAGAGGTTAACCCGCAGTTTGCACAGTTGGTCCCTCCTACTGATATGGTGGTTCTGATAACATTTGATGTCAAGATGGGAGAAGCTGAGGGGATGATGAACCTTTGTGTTCCTTATGTTACGATAGAACCTATAATGTCTAAATTAAGTGCTCAATACTGGTATTCTGGAATAAAGAAAGTCATGACCAAAGAAACACTGGACTTGGTAAAAGATACCTTAAACAAGGTGGAACTTGATCTGAGTGTGATAGTTGGTTCTACTACTCTTAAGTTCAAGGATGTGAATAAACTCAAAGTTGGTGATGTTATAAGACTTGATCAGAGTATCAAGGATAATATGATCGTAAAGGTTGAGAATAAGAATAAGTTCTATTGTAGGCCTGGTAAGGTTGGTAAGAAATTATCTGTTCAGATAACTGGTATTATAGAAAGACTATCAGAAGATATATTAGAGTTAGTTTTAAGGGAGGTAGAAGACTAGTATGTTTGGAGGAGAAGGACATCTTTCACAGGAGGAGATGGATGCACTTTTGAGTGGGACTGATACTTTTGATACTTTCAAAGGTTTTGATATAGGTAGGACAGTTGATACAGGGGAAGGGTTACTTACTGAAGTTGACAGGGCTAACCTTACAGAACTATTTAGACAGATACTTGAGGCTAAAAGAAACCTACTCAAGACTCAAACTGGTAGGGAAATTTCTGTATCAGGATTAACTATAGATACATTTGACTCGTTTAGGCTTTCATCAGAGATAGTTGGAGAAGTAGTTGATGTAAAGTTCAATATATCAGGTAATCTTACGGGAGAGATACATTTTATATATCCTTCTGCTACAGTTTTGGCTATAACCAACCCCCTCATAGGTGATGAAGCAAATACTATACTTACGGACCTTGTTATAAATACCTTTGAGCAGAATATGTCAATCGTTATTTCTAACTTTACTTCAACACTCTCCGAAAGGATAGGTAGAACATTAGCGGCCGGTAGTCCTACAGTTCAGAAATTACCTGACGCTAGAAGTATTCCGCTTCCTAATATTCCGATGGTTATGTTATCTTTTTCAATGAGTGTAGGTAATAGGCAGGGAAAGGTATATTTCGTATTCCCTCAAAATACTGCTAAACAAATGATAATTTCATATACGACCAAGAAGATGCCAGAAGTGGAGAGAACTACATCAAAATACAAAGGTGAACCTGAAGAGGCAGGTAAATTAGTAGTCAGACCTGTTGAGTTTGGTAATCTTGAGGAGGTTTCCGTTGAAGCTGAAGGCTCGCTGGCTTTGATTCTTGATATACCTGTCCAGATAACGGTTGAACTTGGAAGGACTAAAATGCTTGTAAAGGAAGTTCTACAACTCGGTGAAGGTTCTGTCGTTGAACTTGATAAGCTGGCGGGTGAGCCTGTTGATATTATGGTCAACGGTAGGCTCATAGCAAAGGGTGAGGTTGTGGTTATTGAGGAAAACTTCGGTGTAAGAATAACAGAAATAGTTAATCATATTGATAGAATGTTCAAGTATTCTGATAGAGGATAATAAAGTTTTAAGTAATTTTTTTAGATAATTATATTAGGGAATTCCGAAATGATAACCGAGGAAATTGTTCAGGATTTTACTAGGATTCAAAAAATATTGCAGTATTTCAAAGAAAACAAAACCCCATTAAGTATAAAGACAGATAACGGTATATCTTTAGTATCTGTGATAAGTGATTTATCTAATAATGTTATACTTTTGAAAGATGTTTCTGTTATCACGGGTAATTCCTACCTAGAAGAGTGTATAGGTGTGAATTCTTTGGCCGAGGCACCTTATGGAGCGAATACTGTGAAATTTGATACCTCATTGATAGACAAGTCATCTTTAAGATTTCCTCAGAAGTTGCTTATGCACCCTAAGAGGAAATATACAAGAATACCAGTAAGGGATAATGTCCTCATCACTAATATGTATGGTATTCTATCAATGAAGGTTATAGACCCTACGATAAAAGATAGCACGCTACAGCAAAAAATAGATGCTATATTAAAAACCATAGAAAGTAGTGTAAGAAGAAGTGAAAACTATGATTTTGCCAAGGTGATGTTATTTGACGGGTCTGAGAAGAGTGGTGTGTATTACATAGTAAAGCAGATGAAGAAACCTTTTGCAGTTTTTGATACATCAAATATCAAAATTAAAGAAGATTTTGTCCTCACTTATGAGGATTACATAAAGTTCATGGCACAGATTGGTAAGAGCTACTCTGAAATAAGTAAGAGTATAGATGAGATTAAAAAGTTTTATACTGACAATAGAATCTTGAGTGAGGCAGTAGTTCCAATAATATTTGATGAAGAGGCAATAGGCATAATAAGAGTTATGTCAAGGAATCAGAAACTTACTACTGGTATGATAAAAAGGTTGGTATCTGCTTCACAGAATGCGTCATTAAAGCTTGAAACGGAAGGTTCATTTGAAATAATAACCAAAGAGAACCAAGAGATAATTGATATAAGTGTTGGAGGAATGAGAGTATTGATAAGAGACCCTGTATTCCCTAAATATACAAGACTTGGCAAGAGGTTGTTTTGTCAGATTTACTTTCCTGACAATACCTCAATAAAAACATTGTCATCCGTTGCGAATATCTATGGAAAAGCTGGTGATGAACTTGTTGATGTTGGTCTTAAGTTCTCACAGAATATGGATTGGAAGGATAGAAATAAGCTTGAAAACTTCATAAACTCAATATTGGATCTTGAACGAAAAGGAGCACACAGGATCAAGAAGAAGAGTTAATAATTCAGTATAGCAACACCTCTTACTTTACTGTTTATGTCTTTGAATGTTATAAAGTTTCTGAAACCTTTGAGGTAGAATATTTTTTTGACCTTCTCCGCTTGTTTTTCGTCTCCTACCTCGAGGATTATTCTACCGTTCTTCCTTATAAAGTCTTTGACCTTATCAGCGATTCTTATGTAGAAGTCTAATCCTGAAACACCACCAAACAATGCTATAATAGGTTCTTTTTTTACATCATTAGGAAGATTTTGGTAGTCCTTTATTGAGATGTAAGGAGGATTTGAAACTATAAGGTCAAACCTTCCCCAACCTATATATTCCCATATATCTTCAAAAACATCGGATTTTATAATCTCAACTCCATCGGTATTTCCAAGTATATCCTTGACATTCTCTTTGCATACATCTATGGCAATCTCGGAAATATCACACATAACTACATACGAAGAAGGAAATATCTTCTTTAATGTTATTCCTATCGCTCCAGTTCCAGTGCCTATGTCTAGTATGTATCTAGGATTTGGACAAATGTTTTTAGCAACCTCTATCACTGCTTCCGTGTCAAATCTAGGTATTAGAACACCTTCCCTTACTTTGAACTTATAACCCCAGAAATACTTGTATCCTATAATGTATTCAAGAGGAGTGAAATCCTTCCTTTTCTCTACCATACTTATTACCTTCTTAATATCTTCTTCACCAACTTCAAGATTTCTGTTAAGATAAATCTGAACTCTGTCTATACTTAAAGCATTTGATATTATTATCTCTGCATCTGTCTTGGGAGTTTCTATACCAGAAACTGATAGGATTTTTACAGCCTCTTTGAAAAGGTCAAATAGTTTCATATATCATAGTATAATCAAAACACTAATTACTTTGAAGTTTTTAGTAAGTAGAGCGTTTCAATGTTGTTGGAAGAAGTTTTTTGATACGAATGATTCTAGTGCTTTAACTACTACCTGGTCATATAGATTTGGGTGCTTCTTAAGGTATTCTATTGCATCTTGTATTGATAACTTTTCCGATTCTCTACCGTTTATCAATCTCTCAAATTTATCTGCTACTGCTACTATTTTAGCAGGTAATGGTATTATGCTTCCGTATAGACCTTCAGGACCACTTCCATCCATCCTTTCGTGATGGTATAACACCATAGGTAAATACTTGATGAATATATTGCTACTCTCAAGTATTCTTCTACCAATCCATATATGCTTCATAACTTCAGGATTTTCGTAAGAACTGCCTTCTAATAAATTCCTGTGGTCTACCCCTAGAAATCCTATATCATGCATCATTGCTCCTTCTCTTATGAAACTAACAACTTTTCCATCCAGACCTAGTTCTATAGCTATACCTTCTGAAATAGTTACTACATTAATTGAATGTTGCTTCCTCAAGGGATACCTTGCCTCAATCTTGTTTATCAAGAGAAACAGAAAGTCTTTAAATTCTTTCAACTGATGCTCAATTATAGCATCTTTTTTCTCCTTTAGTAAATCAAGCGATCTCAAGGTGTGTAAATACTCTTTGGATGTTATGTATATTGAACTAAGACCAAGAGGTAATAGTGAAAACAAAAGGCTAGTTGAAGGATAATCCATTAGTGTAATTAGAAAAACTATTGAAATTATATTACTAAAGGATAATATCCTGACATTCTTTTCTGAAAACCAAGCAATACTTATCATTATATTAACTAAAGATAAAATAACTACATAGATAATTACATTTCCTAGACCTAGTAGTTGAATTGCTAGTGCTGCCAATACCAGCAAGGATGTTGTGATATGGTAAAATGTATAATTTCTTTGAGAGTAGTGTAATTTGTTTGACATATTCGTCTCGGTTATGAATTTACCAACATATACTAGTCCATATATTATATACACTATCTCACTGGTTCTTAAAAGGTAGATAAGTATAGAACCTATCAGATAAATAATTGAAGCAATAATAGCATTTGCCGATATTATCTTCATTCTTTTTGCTTTTATTTTGACAGAAAGTATGGTCATAATCAGTAGATATGTGAGTGTTCCAGATACTATTGATGCAAATAGATAGAATGTTATCTTCTCTACTTCCATTCTACAACTCTTTATTTGCTACCTTGACGAATATCTCGTAGTCTTGACTTGAGAAGAAGACTAACCTTATCTCCTTTAATTTAGGGTTTTTTGAGTAATCTTTCAAGACTCTACACACTACCTTTGCTGCTTCTTCTTTGGGATATCCATAGACACCTGTTGATATAGCGGGGAACGATATAGTTTCGCAATTCATTTTCTCGGCTAGAGAGAGACTGTTTCTGTAAGCATTTTCTAATAGTTTCTCTTCGTTGCTATTACCGCCATACCATACAGGTCCTACGGTATGTATAACATACTTTGCTTTAAGATTTCCTGCTGTTGTTGCGACTGCTTCGCCTGTTGGGAGACCGTTTGGGTATTGGGTTTGTCTTATCACCTTGCATTCCTCAAGTATTTTAGGACCTCCCTTTCTGTGTATAGCACCATCAACACCACCTCCTCCCATAAGTGAAGAATTAGCAGCATTCACTATCGCATCAACTTCCTCTTCAGTGATATCACCAACCTTTACAAGCACAAGACCATTCAGAAACCTTCTCTCCATATCCGTTATTATCAAAAATATTTTTCTTCGGATTCAATTAGCAAGAAAAAACATCGGTAGGTTTCAATTCTCATATGAACTGATAGGGTAGGGGAGATTACATCGGTTATGAAGCAATGTAATCTACTGTCTCTTGTAGAACGAGTATCCTTTTATATACTTCCACTCTGGGGTAAGTAGCATAACTTGATAAGGTTCTAGATCAACATTTATAGAACTAATTTCACAAATAAACTCTCTACCTGAAAAGTAATCTCGCACCTTGAGTGCATCGTGAAAGTGTGAATATGGAATGTATATTCTCTTCCTAACTCTCTCGTTCTTTGGATTTATAACTACTATGGAAAACTCTTCTCTTTTGTCACTATACCTGATAAATGATATTAGTTTGTAGTCTGTTAGGTTTGTTAGGTTTTTGAATTTACCTTCTTGGAGTTCTTTTCTACTCTTTCGTAGTTGGATGAATGTTTTGTAAAGTTTGACTACATCAGAGTTCCAATTATTTTCGTCAAAAACCATCACATTCCTAGCACTCGCTTCACCTATTTTAGTGCTTCTGATTCCTACTTCTTCGCCATACAGTACAACAGGTACGCCAGGGAATGTGAATTGAATTGCGAGGAGTATTTTGTAAATCTTCATATCGTTTATTCTGTCAAGCACTCTTGTTGTATCGTGTGAGGATAGGATGTTTAGGGAGTTTAGGAGCACTTCGTAGTCAAAATCGCTTATTATGTGGTCCAATGCGTTTGAAAAGGTTTGGATTGATATTTCGCTATTCACGATTGAAAACAGGAGTCCTGTTAGGTAATAACTCTGTAGCGAGTCCAGAACTTTACTCCACTCTCCTGCGAAGTTAAAAACTTCGCCCATCACTAGAAAGTTGTCATTCCATTTGTGAGCGGTATCTCTTATTAGTTTGACTACTTTCATTCCTAAGTCGTTTGCGCAATCAAGGCGCACTCCATCAATTCCTTTGTCCATCCAAAATTTCAAGACACTTCTACTACCTGTTATAAGTTCTTCCAAGACTTCGGGGTTGTCTAGGTTCAGTTCTACTAAATCACTGCCTCGCCATCTGTTGTAGTCACCTTCGTCAGTGAAGAAGTAGTTTTTGTATTTAGAGTTATTGTTCTTTGCTTCTTTAAACCATGGATGGTTTTGGGAGGTATGGTTGAAAGGGATGTCTAGAATAACTTTTATGTCTCTTTTGTGACATTCTTTTACGAGTGTTTCAAAATCTTCGTTAGTTCCGAGTATCGGGTCGGTTTGGAAGTAGTCCAGAACATCGTATCTATGGTTTGTTTCTGCTTTGAATATGGGGTTTAGGTAGATAGCATTGAAACCAAAGTCTTTGATATAGTCAAGTTTTAGAATGATACCTTTCAGGGTTCCTCCATAGTATTTTTGGGGAACTTCGTTGGAATTGTCTTTGAAGAAAAGGTCTGGGAAGACTTGATAGAGAATTCTGTTTCTAATCCACTTCGGCATAGGTTTTTGTTTCTTCAACGCCGAGGTATGCGTCAATGACTCTTTTGTCATTCTTTACTTCTTCTGGTGTTCCTTCGGATATTTTCTCTCCGTGATCAAGAACTATAACTTTGTCAGATATTGTCATAACCAACATCATCTGATGTTCTATAAGAAGGACGGTTATACCCATATCTCTTATTTTGGATATTATCTCCATTATTTCGTTTGTTTCCTTATATGTCATACCTGCGCTAGGTTCGTCTAGGAGTAGCAGTTTAGGTTCGGTTGCTAATGCTCTTGCAATCTCAAGTCTTCTCTGGAGCCCGTAGGGTAGGTTTTTTGCAAGGACATTTAGGTAATTCTCAAGTCCTAGCATCTTTAGGTAGTAGATTGATTTTTCTTGTATTTCCTTCTCGGTTTGGTGGAAATCTTTGTTTCTCAATATAGCGTCAAAAAAGGAGGATAGCCCTGACTTACTTCTGACGTGTCTTCCAACCATAACATTTTCAAGTGCCGTCATATTGTAGAAAAGTCTTATGTTTTGGAATGTTCTTGAGATACCTATTTTAGAGCATTCATAGACTTTGATGTTTGTAATATCTCTTCCTTCAAAGATTATTTTACCGGTGTCGGGTTTGTAGAATCCCGATATGATATTGAAAAGTGTAGTCTTACCTGCGCCGTTTGGTCCTATTATTGAGACAATCTTACCTCTTTCAACTGCGAATGATACGCTACTGACTGCTTTTATGCCTCCGAAGTGTTTTGAAACATTCACAACTTCAAGTATTATGTTCTCTTCGGTCATAATGTAATATAGGATAAAAAATGAACTTGTTGTAGATTCAAGTTAAAGGTGTGTGGATGTAGAACTTTTTCCCGAAGTCTCTTGGATTTTCTGAGTGTCTGAAAAATTTTTGCGTCCAGTTAGATTAGTATGACTATGTTTGATTATACGAATTAGTCAAATATGATAAAATCAGAAACTTTCTACAAGGGGATTGAGAGTTACTTGGGTAGGTTATGAAAGTAAGGTATTCACAATACTATTCAAAAAATAGCAAACTCTTAACCAAACTTCAGGTTAAAGTTGTTGAAATTTGTATAACAAATATTTATATTAGAAATTTAGGATAGATGGTTATGTTAAAATTTAGTGCCATAATATTATATATTCAAGGAGGTATCAACATATGAGATTTTACAAGATCCTACTAATTTTGACTTTAGCCCTATTTGTTGTATGGGGCTACTTTGGTTGCAGTCCGACGCCGGAACAACAGCAACAAGGCGGAGGGCAACAAGGTGGTGGCGGACAACAGCAAATACAAGACACTAACCGCCCAACAATAACCATCACCTCTCCAGCAAACAACTCTACGAACAATACCTCTAACATCACAGTATCTGGAACAGCAAGTGATACCAACGGTAGTGGTAACACAGGTGTTAAAGAAGTGTTTATTAGAGTAGGAACTTCTGGTAGTTTCTACAAAGTAACAGGAACTACCAACTGGAGTACTAACATAACTCTATCAGACGGTTCATACACTATCCAGGCGTATGCTGTTGATAATGCCAACAATACTAGTGTCACACAATCAGTTACATTTGTCATTGACGCAACAAAACCAACTGTGACCATTTCTTCACCAGCAAACAATAGTACTGTTCCTTCAGGCTTCTCAGTAAGTGGAACGGCAAATGATGCTGGAACAGGTCTTAAGGCGGTGTATTTGAGAGTAGGGACTAGTGGTGCTTTCGGGCAGGTAAGCGGAACTTCTTCTTGGAGTACCAACCTCAACATTACAACATCAGGCTTATACACTATCCAGGTCTATGCAGAAGATAACGCAGGTAATGTTAGTTCCACCAACTCCATCAACATAACCGTTGATATTAATTTCCCTGTCGTTGAAATTGGGTCTCCTGGTACGAATAGCTCAATCGTGCTTACAAATGTTACCTCACTCGCAGTAAGCGGAACTGCTCTAAACACTGCTACTGTGTTCTACAGATTAGGAACTACTGGGATCTTCTCAATAGCATCAGGAACTAGCTCTTGGAGCACTCCTTCTTTAACCTTAACTTCAGGGACAAACATTGTCCAAGTATTCGCAACAAACGCCGCTGGAATGTCAAGTTCAACACAACAAATCATAATTGTTGTTGATAATAACCCCCCCTCAATAGCAATCTCCTCACCATCAGATAATGATATAGTCCCGGCATCCTTCTCTGTAAGCGGAACAGCAAACGATACAGGAGTCTCAGGACTTAAGGCAGTATACCTTAGAGTAGGGACTAGTGGTGGTTTTGGGCAGGTGAGTGGGACTTCTTCTTGGAGTACCAACCTCAACATTACAACATCAGGTTCATATACTATTCAGGTCTATAGTGTTGATAATGTTGGTAATACTAGTTCCACCAGCTCCATCAACATAACTGTTGATGCAACACCGCCGACAGTTTCTATCTCATCTCCGGCTAACGGTAGCACTGTTCCGGGTATCTTCACTGTAAGTGGGAGTGCGAACGACACAGGTGGTGCAGGTCTTCAGGCTGTTTTTCTCAGGGTAGGGACTAGTGGTGGTTTTGGGCAGGTGAGTGGGACTTCTTCTTGGAGTACCAACCTCAACATTACAACATCAGGTTCATACACTATTCAGGTCTATAGTGTTGATAATGTTGGCAATACTAGTTCCACCAGCTCCATCAACATAACTGTTGATGCAACACCGCCGACAGTTTCTATCTCATCTCCGGCTAACAACTCTACCATAACTAACAACTTACCTGCAGGTGGGGTATTGATACAAGGAACGGCTTCAGACAACATTGGTGTAGCTCAGGTATATGTATCAGTAGATGGAGGTCCTTTCCAACTTGCAACAGGGACTACCTCTTGGTCTAGACTCGTGAGGAACTTGAGAGAAACTACAATAAACATAGTAGCATACTCAGTTGATACTGTTGGTAACCATAGCACGACGAATACAAATACGGTAACCAATAATGCAACCTTCCTCGGCACTGGTGAGTATAATTTCTGGGCTTCTCAAATAAAAGATGTGTATGTAAAAAGCGGTTCTGGACAGCTTACGATTGACATCATAATTAACAACACTGCTACAGACGACCACAACCTGTATGTCTTTGTGGACATTACCAACATGACAACAGGACATCAACCTACAGCAACAGGTTGGAGTGGAGATTGGACAACAGGCTGGGGTAACTTTTGGTTTACAAACAGTGCTGGTATCAACGCAGACCTTGTGATATGGGGTTGGCTTAGGAATTCATCGGGTTCAGGTGGTAGTAGAGCATTAGGTGCTACTAATGCTAACAAAATAGTGGGAACTGCATCTTCGGTTTCAGTATCACATTCCATGACATCTATCGGTGGTGGAGATTATAAGTATTCATTTGTTGTAAGTTACGCAAACATAGGTTCTGGTGCGTCAAGCGGGCAAGTTGCTAATGTATATGTATTGTATGGAAGGAGCGGCGGAACAGCGGGTGAAGAAGGTATGCGCTCAATATACCCATCAGGTGTTTCAAGAACAGGTGCAGGTGCGTGGGGTCCATATATATCTGATATCACTAACAAATCAATAGATTATGTCCTTAACCCATAACAATTTCAAGGGGGCTTTGTCCCCCTTCACTACAACTTTAGAAAACCTTTTTCTACAAGACTTATAACAAAAAATCCTGAAAAAGTGTAATGTTGAAATCTAGAAATTATTACGTTTATACTCTCTATCATAGATAGAATCTATGATTAGATTTTCTGTTTTTAAAAAAACATGTTATAATATTTATATAAGACATAAAGGAGGTATAAGCGTATGAAGCTTTACAAAACAATACTAATTTTGATTTTAGCTGTGTTCGTGGCGTGGGGCTACTTTGGTTGCAGTCCGACGCCGGAACAACAGCAACAAGGCGGAGGGCAACAAGGTGGTGGCGGACAACA
>JANXAC010000007.1 GCA_025061835.1 Spirochaetota bacterium | reverse complement strand
GAAACTTATGTAGTCCCTTTTTATGTAGAACACAACATCCCTACCAAAAACAGCATATTCAACACCAGACTCATTGACCATTCTGGAACTCAACTGACTATATGCTTGATCCATATTGATATCTGGCATATATTCCATAGCCCTTATAACAAATCCCGTATCACTATAATACTTATCTTCTTTGCCCTTAACTTTTACAGCATAGAAGAAAGGTAGTTTACCAAATATACTTTCAAGGAAAGACCTATTAAATATTGCTGGATAAAATTTTGCCCCTATAACTCCCTTGTTAAGTATGTAGAAATAAACAAATCCTCTTTTTCCAAGTGAAAAAAACAAATCATTAGTTATTTTCCTACTTTTCATTATATCTCTCAAAAGCAAGGTAAGTTCCAAATCTTCTGAAAACGAGCTATCCTTTGAGTAAAATCTCTCACCATCGTAATAAAAACAGGATAGAATAAAACCTTGTTCATTAGTTTTGACTATACTATAAGCATCTGACTGTTGATATAAACTCTTTTCAATAACGTTTTTGAAAAAGCTGTACTCGTCAACCCTGTTTTGAAGAATATAATCTCCGTATGAGTTTATTGAACTTACCATTCTACCGAAAATATCGTTTCTTGCCCCTTCATTTATAGAATCAACTACGTTCCTGATACTTTCCTTAAATCTTGCGTAAAAAATATTGAGAACATAATTCATAACTACAAAGACTACTAGGAATACAATCAATGCAAATACAATAGCACTTTTTGTTGCAAAACCAAACCTGAATTTTCTCATAATACCACCTCGTAAGTCATAAATTTATGATGAAGAATTTCATTAAGTATTTTCTATATGCTAATTATAAAGGCTAAAACTCACAACTAACTTGAAATCTTTCTCATATATAAAATTGGTAGCCAAAATTAGTGTGTTTTATAAGAATTACAACACAACTATCCTTACTATTCACTAACCTCACTTTACAACTCATCACTTGTATGATTATAATGAAGATAGATTAGATTGAATGTTATGTAAAAACCATCTAGTGTTTCCGAAAATTATGGAAATGGTAAGGATTCGCAGAATTATCATAGTGTCATTGTTCAAAATACTGTTTTTGATATCTTATGAGGCATTTGGTCAATCTGGTATAAGTTCAAAATACATAGAAGTTGTTATGGACAATTCTAGTGGTAGGTTTTATATTTCAACGCTTGTGGGTGATCCTGACAATCCGAATGATGATAAAAAGAGAATACTTTTTGAGAAGATGCCTCCGACAACTTACCCATCAATACTTGTGAATGACGAAGGCTTTGCTGTTGGGACTGATGATGGATACTTTGAAAATAGACCTGGTTTATCAAAGAATAGGCTAGTTTGGACATGGCGACCAAAGAAGTATGATAAGATAAAACTTCTTCAGATAATTGAAATAATAACTAACCCTTTTACTTTGAGAGATGATACTGTTAGAATAAGTTATATCGTTGTTAATGAAGACAACAAGGAACACAGAGTAAATGTAAGACTACTACTTGATACTACTTTGGGTGAAGGTGATGTGGCTCCATTCTTTGTGCCGCCGTATGGGAAGATAGATAGTGAAACGGTTTTCTACGAAGGGAATATGCCTAATATTTGGTACTCTTTTGACTCGGTAAAAGATCCTAAAGTTAGAAGTATGGGAATTGTAAGTGGGATCGCAGATGTGTCAACTCCATCAATGTTAGTATTTGCGAACTGGAGAAAACTAGACAGGGATAAATTTAAGTATCTTCCAGAAGTTGGTAGCTCACTTGGAGGAGGACTGTTTGGGGGCAGAGATGCAGCTGTTGGTATATACTTCAAAGAAGTTTTACTGAAACCTCAAGAACTTACCCTATATTCAACCATATACGGACTGTATGGTGATACGCTTAAGAAGTTTGATAGTTTCTCTACATCACTTACTACTCCAGAGGAAGTAACGAAATTTCCGTTCATAGCGTCTGTAAGCATTGAGAACACATCCGGTGTTGATGTTAAGGACCTATCTGTAGAAATTGAACTAAACACGAATTACTTCTATGTAACGAACAACAAAGTATTTACTTTAACGAACTTCAAGATCAACGACACAGTTTTGTTCTCGTGGGATGTCTTTGGAAATCAGGGGATACCTAGTGGAGAATACGAAGTCAAAGTTAAGGTATCAGGTTTTGCTATATCAACCAACATATATGGTGAGGTCTCCAGAAAATTTAAGTTCATAAGTTTAGCTACGAATGTTCAAACGGTTGATACTAAAGAACTGGGAATAAAGCAGACAAATGTATCAACAAACTTCTTCCAAACTAATTTTTTTGTGATAACGAATTATTATAACTACACAAATTATTTCACCAATACAACCTATATTACAAATCTTTACGAGTATATACAGATTGATGAGAGACAGCGAATCAAAAGTGTAATAGACAAGTTGAATAGAGAACTTGATTATCTTATAAGTATTTATTACATTACTACTGACAAAGAAGAACGGAATAGAATAAGAGAGAGAATGAAGTTCATAAAAGAACAGATAGAGGTTGAAAAGGAAAAGTTAAAAGTTATTCTAGGTTTTTAGGATTTTTTCAACTTTTATTGTATATATAATAATGTGTTTCTCTTTTCTTTCTATTCGCCTTTTAAGGAGGTAGTATGAAGGATATTTTTAAAGGTAGAGGGTTTGAAGAAGACCTTGAAGGATTCCATTTAGTTGATGAAAGTGAAAATGATGTATCAAGTGATACTGTTGAGGAGATTGATGATAGTGAAGATGTGAATGATATTGAGGATCATATTGATGATCCGTATGAAGACTATAATGATGAAGATTCTAGGGATGAAGAGGTTGAGAGTTTATCTTTATCAACGAGAGAAGGTTCTACATCAAGCGAAGATGAAGAGGAAGAGATTGATATAGAAAAGGAGATTATGAGTATTCCAGCGGTCAAGAAAATTATCTCTCTAGGCTCAATAAAGGGTAAAATTTCCTATGAAGAGATAAATGATTTACTACCTGAAGATTTTGATCCTGAAAGGATAGAGTATCTTTTTGGTATCCTACAGAAGATGGGGATAGAGATAATTGAAGATATAAAACAAGATGATGAGATTGACTCAAAACTGATAAATCTAGACGGATTTTCTACGAATGATAATCCTTTGAGAATCTATATGAAGAAGATAGGATACGCAAAACTTCTCACTCATGAGGACGAGATAGAACTCACTAAACAGATGGAGGAGGGGAATCAGGAGATATACAGAGTTGCAAATGAGTCCGGTGTTATAATATTTGAGGTTAAGAGAGCACTTGACAGGGCGAAGGAGAGTAGGAGTAAGTTGTATGAAGTTTTGTCTCTACCTAGGATATACAGTTTTTCACCTAAAGATAGGAAGGCTCTTTCTGAAAGGATAAAGAAACTCAGGGAAGTTGTTACTTGGGGACTTAAGAAGATAAAGACTATTCACGACCAATACCCCCCCGATGTAATACCAGTAGAGGAGGTTGATGAGGTAAGAAAGGTTCTACTTGGTGAGATAAAGGATCTGAACCTAAATATAGACCTAATAAAGAGGAGTGCGGATAGAATAATAGACCTATACAACGAAATGAATAGCAATCTTAAGGTTCTCAAAGATATAGAACTCAAGTATGGCAAGTCTGTTGATAAGATTGAGCAGATGGAAGATCTCAAATACCTTGATGAATATTTCCTTTATGAGGCGGAACTCACTGATGATGACCTTATAACAGATATCGCTAGGATAAAGAGAGCAAAACTTGCTATAAACAAAATAAAAAGGCAACTAAACATAAACGATCTATCGCTTCTGGAGGGATGGTATGCTAGAGTTAAGGAGGCGAAAGACAAGATTGAAAAGGCAAAACACAGGCTAATAGAGGCAAATTTAAGGCTTGTTGTGTCTATAGCTAAAAAGTATGTCAATAAGGGATTGTCTCTGTTTGACTTGATACAAGAAGGAAATATTGGACTTATGAAAGCAGTTGAGAAGTTTGAGTATAAGAAAGGCTTCAAATTCTCAACCTATGCAACTTGGTGGATTAAACAAGCAATTACAAGGTCCATATCAGAGCAATCAAGAACGATAAGAATACCAATTCACCTCATTGAGTATGTGAATGAAATAAGGAAGGTAGAAAAAGAGCTTATGGAAGAACTAGGAAGACAACCGCTAAATCAGGAGATAGCAGAAAGAATGGGTGTTCCAGAAGCAAGAATAGCACAGATACTAAATTCCATGAAAGATCCGATTTCACTGGATAGCCCAACCGCTAGAAGTGAAGATACTAATATCGGAGACTTTATAGAAGATGTCAAATCTGTGAATCCATACACCAAGACGATGAATAACCTTCTGTCTGAAGTCATAGAGCAAGTCCTATCAACACTACCCAAGAGAGAGCAGAAAGTTCTTAAGATGAGGTTTGGTCTTGAGGACGGTTATGTACATACATTGGAAGAGGTAGGATACATATTCAAGGTCACTCGTGAAAGAATAAGACAAATAGAAACAAAAGCACTAAAAAAACTCAAAAGCCCAGAAATAAAGAATATACTAAAAGAATACTTTGATATGTAGTTTAATAATCCCAAATCCAATATTGGTCGTTAGAATGCCTGTCTAAATCTCACTGAAAGACAGAACTCACAATAATAAACTAGTAATAGGAAAGTAAAAGGGCCATTTATCTTCTTGTATTTCTGGAAAATGTTAAACAACATTGTAGCCTCTTTAAAGTAAAACCTAACGTTGTCATCAATTTACTATTCTTGAAATACTTCTTTATCTTCTTCGTAGAACATCGCTTGAAAATTGTACTCACCCTATCTAGTAAGTAAGTTCCAAGTTCAATCCGATGACCGTTAATACTTCTTCTATTGAATTTGGTTCAGTGAGTAGTTCAAGTTGAGATTTAATCCTACTTTGTCTTACGAAACTTATCTAAAAGCGATTCATCAATTAATATTTCTCTTGGTTTGCTACCCTGTTGAGGACCTACTATACCTTCCTGTTCCATCCTTTCAATCATTCTAGCTGCGCGGTTATATCCTATCCTAAGTCTTCTCTGTAAGTAGGAAGCTGAAGCCTTCTTCTCCCTAACGACTATTTCTATCGCTTGGTTATACAGTTCGTCAGAAAACTCTTCCCCTTCATCCTCAAACTCGCTTTCCTCTCTTCTAGTCTCTTCTTCGTATTGTGATAGGTCAATGTAGTTTGGAGAGTCTTGCTCAATTAGGTAATTAACTACTCTTTCAACCTCTTCATTTGATATATAACTACCTTGAACTCTGAGTAATGTTGGATGAGATGGGCTTGTGAATAGTAAGTCTCCTTTACCGAGAAGTTTTTCTGCTCCTATTGTATCTAGTATTGTTCTTGAGTCTACTTTTGAAGCAACTCTAAAAGCGACTCTAGCAGGAAAGTTTGCCTTTATGAGTCCAGTGACAACATCTACCGACGGTCTTTGAGTTGCTATTATCAGATGTATTCCTACTGCTCTTGACATCGCAGCAAGCCTCGTTATGTAATCTTCTGTCTCTTTAGGTGATGTCATCATCAAGTCCGCATATTCATCTATTATCAAAACTATGTAAGGTAGTTTTTCAAGAGTCTCATCACCTATCTTACTAACTTTTGCATTATATTGAACGATGTCCCTACTACCTAGATATTCAAGTTTTTTATACCTATATTGCATTTCGGCAACAAGCCATTCCAAGACTGCTTTTGACTTTGAAGGTGTTGTTATAACTGGAGTCAGTAAATGAGGAATACCATTATAAACCTTAAGTTCAACTATCTTGAGGTCAATCATTATAAACTTAAGTTCATCAGGTCCTTTGCTATACAACAAACCAGCGATTATGGAATTTACATACACACTCTTACCTGAACCTGTTGAACCTGCTATTAAAAGGTGTGGCATCTGCGTTAAATCCTCAACAACAGGTCTTCCGTGAATATCTACACCTATAACGAGTGGTAGTCTAACCTTACTATCACGGTATTCCCTAGACTCAAGTATTTCCCTTATCTTAACTATTCTTCTGACCTTGTTAGGTATCTCAACTCCTATCACGGACTTCCCAGGTATAGGATAAACAATCCTAACTCTAGATGTTGCTAGGTTTAAAGCAAGGTTGTCTGATATATTAACTATCTTCGCTATCTTAGTTCCAGGCTTCGGTCTCACCTCATACATTGTAACAACAGGTCCTCTGACAACACCTTCAATATCAGCATCTATCTTGAACTCTGTGAAAGTGTTCTTTATTATCCTTTTTGTGTCTTCAACTTCTTTCAGGACATCTACGCTATTGATAGTATCAAATTCAACTTCATCCAGAAGTTCAATTGGTGGCGGATACTTACCCGTAAATACTCCAGTATCGTTGGAATAATTTACCTTATCCTTGCTAAATTCATTCAGACTCTCCTCCTCATCCTCTCTGACAATTTCAACATCCATTATTCTATTATTCTCTTTGTGTAAAGACTCATCAGCATCGCCACTGAATTTTTCAAAATCCTCTTCAAGATAACTGAAATCATCCTGACTGGTTCTGTAAGTCTCATCACTCCGAAACAGTCCTCTTAAATGATCGTAAGCAGCTAAATTCTTTTCTTGGTAGTCGTTGTCTGAAGAAGTTTTATAAACATCTTTATTCTTACTCCTATCTTTATCATCAGTATCATCTATCTCGGTTATCTCAATGAAAACATCCCTCTTTTTAGAATTACTCCCATCACTTACCGAATTAACACTAAAACCACTAGACTTTGACTGACTTGGTTGACTTTTTGGATTCTCAAAGACAACGCCTCTCTCATCATATTCAAACAAAGATCTAACAAATTCAGAGATTTTACCTATTACAAAAACTGTGCTTCCAAAGATTATCCCGGCCACCCTTGATGAAGTTCTGTATGAAGTAATAATCAGCAACAAACCTATTATTCCCAAAACCAAGAAAACTATATAAGACAACACATATCCTAGTAGATTGCTAAAGAGGTTTGACAGGTCGTATGTTATAACACCTATTATGTAAGGTTTTCGGTCTTGTGTTGATATTCCATATATCCCAAGCCATCCTATCGCAACTAGTTCCAAACCAAGAAGATTTTTGAAGAAGTGATAAAATGATCTTTTGAATACAAGAGGTAGAAAAGATATGTTGAGGAGTATAAGGAAAGGTACTGTGTTATCTTCACCTACTAATACTCTGAATATATACACAATCTTTCTCAAAATGTTTGATAGAAGGTTGTCGTATCCGAGTAATGAGGGGTAGTAAAGATACGATATTAATGGCAGTGTAAAGAAAAATATTAAAAGCCCTCCTAACAGTCTTCGCATACTGAATATTTTAAGTTTTGAAATCCCCATTTATCTATTTTGTTGAGTTATTTTTTACACAGTAGTTTGGTGTTACTTTCCGAAGAGTATTCTAAAGTTGTTGAATAACCTATCAATGAAACCTCTAAAGACTATTCAAGAAATTTTAGTTGAAACAGAGTTTTCTTTCGTTTAGATTCGTATTATGAAGTGGTTATACATTCTGATAGGTTTTTGGGTATTGTTTTCTTGTGTTCCTGAAACGAAAGAGGATCAAACTGTTGTTAAAGAGAAGGTTTTGTATAGTGAAGACAAAAAGCAAATTCTACCAGACGGTCAGCATAGTATTGTAAAACATGATATTTCAAAAAAGAAGTCCCCTTTGAACACTATACAAGGACACGCATCATACATATACTATATGGATATTTCACCTGATGGTAAGCTTATGGTTAGTGGTGGCGCGGATAAGTTTATAAGAATTTGGGATATATCAAAACTACCACAGATAAAAGAGTTAAGATCAATAAGGAGACTTTATCAACCACTATGGGGACCACCCGTGAGGTTTTCAGAGGATGGTAATTTTGTGTTTGCTGGAAGTTATGACTTTGTTGAAGTTTTTGATAAGGACCTTAAATTTATTGATAACATAAGGATAAGCGACAAAGGAATACAAAGTATAGAGGTTGGCAGAGGTAAAATATTTGCTTCAGATGTAAATGGTTTTGTTTATAGGATTTCCTTTGACGGTAAGAAACTTTACCTTGAAGATAAACAAAACATACACTCTGAAGAGATATGGAAAGTTAAACTAACATACGACAACAAATACCTTATAACTGCTAGTCTTGATAAAACATCAAAGGTTTTGGAACCAGATACTTTTAAAGTTGTCTCAACTCTGAGAGCACATGCGGGACCTTTAGAGTTTGTTGACTCATCAGGAGATAGGATAGCACTATTTTCCGCCGATAGTCATATATCACTATGGAATATGTCATTTAATCTTGAAGGTAAAATTTTTGACGATGACAAAAAGGACATAGTAGTTGGTATCTTTGATAGAAGTGGTAAATACATAATAAGTGGAGGTAAATCGTTTAAGATAAAAATCTGGAATGCTCAAAAACTGAGTTTAGAGAACACTCTGGAATGGCATAGTAATGATGTGATGTCTATAAGAGTCTCACACGATAATAATTTCCTCATATCTGGTGATAGAGATGGTAAGATTGCTATTTGGGAGTTTTAAACTTATCTTTTAACCTCTCATAAACGATTTTCGGAACCTTATTACTGACATCTCCTCCAAGGATAGCAACCTCTTTTATTATTGACGAACTTACAAACATATTCTCTTCACTTGTCATAAAGAATATGGTTTCAACTCCTTTCATATTCATATTCATCAATGCTACTTGTAATTCATACTCAAAGTCTGAAACTGCTCTTAGTCCTCTCACTATCGCTATTGCTCCGACACTCTTTACGAAATCCACAAGCAGTCCATCAAATGACATAACCTCTATTCTAGGGTTATTTTCAAAGGCTACTTTAGCCATCTCAATTCTTTCCTCTACCGTAAACAGAGGAGTTTTGTGAAAAGAACATTTAGGTATCGCTATTATCACTTTGTCAAACACCATGGAGGCTCTAGTTGCTATGTCTATATGACCGTTGGTTATAGGGTCAAACGTTCCCGGATATACAACAACTTTAACCATAAATGCTCTCTTTAACTATGACTTTGAGATTATGAAAGTCTATTACAAAGACTTACAAAGTTAATATTTAGGAGAGTTTGGTAAAAACTGAAGTTTGTAGATGAGTTAGTAATAACTTAATATAAAAATCTTATTATATCGTAAAATGAAGGCAAAAGAAGGGGAATATGACAAACAGAAAAACTATGAACCACTTTATCAGAAACTTTCTACAAGGAGGGTTGAGAATTGCTTGGGTAAGTTATGAAAATGGATTATTCGGAATACTCTTCAACAAAAATACCAGACTATTGACCAAATTTCAGTATTAACTAATATACCGAATTAATTTGTAGTATTAGCATAATTTTATTCACAATTCTGAACTAATGGAGGATTGGTATGAGAAAATATATTCTTACTACCATTGCATCGTTGATGTTACTTAGTCTAGTTGGTGGAGTTTTTGCTTTATCAAAGGACTTTGATTTTGCTTCAACTGGAGGAACAGGGATAATAGTATATCCTTCAATTGATGTCTCAAGATCTTTTGAGATAGGTTTAGGATTACAGTGGGTTTTGTTTCCCGGTTCCGTTCTTTCCCCTGTTTTGAGCATTGCATTCCAAAACTTCAACTTCGGCGTTGCTGCTGATTATGACACTGGACGTAGCGGAGGAGTATTTCCAGTAATATTCTCTGCTAAATACCAGATAACATCTGGTCTAGGCATATATGGAGATCTACAATGGTTCACAAGACCAAATGACATCGGATTTTCATTTTTACTCCTAGGAGGAGATGGACTTTTTGGATTGTCAATAGGTGGTGGATGGGATTTGACTTTCGGGTTTGGTATTGCCTTCGCTCCGAATTACGATTGGAACCTAAATGTGTTTTTCGGCATTCAGAAGTCAATACTTTCAGACGTTCTATTCTTGAAAGCAGAGCTGGCTAACTACTCCTACAGAGTAATCTATGACCCCTTCTTCTCATCTGATGGTAGAGGGGTGTTTAACCTTGGTTTGAGTATTGTTCCTGCAAACTGGGTGTCTATAGGAATAACAGGATTTGACCTGTTGGATAACAATAGGAGTTTAGGAGTATCGCTTAACTTCAGGTTCAAACCTTAAAGCATACTTAATAGCATTAGTCATACTATCATTGTTTGCTACGCCTTTGCCTACTATATCAAAAGCAGTCCCATGATCGGGACTGCACCTAACAAAAGGTAATCCTAGTGTTACATTAATACCATCTGTAAAATGAAGTAATTTGAAGCCAATCAAACCTTGGTCGTGGTATAGACATACAAGACAGTTAAGTTTCCTTTTCTTGTATTCTACAAATGCTGTGTCTGGTGGTAGAGGTCCTATGACATCCATCCCTAACTCTCTTATAGCATCTAGTATCTCTTTTTCCTCGTTGCCTAAAGTTCCACCTTCTCCCGCGTGTGGGTTAAGCCCGCATATACCAACTAATGGATTATCATTCCTATCAAGTGTTCTAGCCCAGTTATAGGAATTCAATATCGTTCTCTTTATGTTATCTTTCTTTACATATCTACCTACTTCCATAAGAGGGATATGATCGGTAAGCAACACAACTCTAAAATCATCACTATAAAATGCCATGTTGTAGTTAGTTATATCAAAATGCTTCGCATAGTATCCAGTATGACCTTTAAAACCCTGATGTATTCTTGATATTCTTTCTTTTGACACAGGAGAATTAACAACGGAATTTATTACACTAGATTTCAAAAGCTCAATTGATTTGTTGATGCTTTCTAGCGAAACTCTGGCAGATGACTCTTCAGATGATACTAAGTCTTCTAAACTTATCTTCCCAAAATCTATACCAACATCTACTACTGGAATACCTTTAACTTTAGTCTCTTGATAGTTGCGAAAATTTAAGTCAAAACCATAATAATTAGCCCAAAACCTAAATAGTTCTGTGCTTCCTATTAGAAGGATTCTGCTTAACTGATCATTACTAAGTTGCAGTATTGATTTAAGTATAACCTCAGGTCCTATTCCAGAAGGATCGCCTATCGTTATTCCTACCATCAAGTATTAAGCATATTTAAGCACCAAGAATGGCTTTTATTCTTTCAAGAACCTTTAATCTGTCAAGTGGCTTCAAGATGAAACCCTTTGCACCATTCATTATAGCAGTCTTTACTATATCTTCCCTTCCTAAAGCGGTTACCATAATTATTTTTGCGTTTTTATCAAAAGACAGGATTTCCTTAAGAACCTGAAGACCGTCAATGTCAGGCATAGTAATGTCAAGCGTCATAAAATCAACATTTGGATAAAGTTCTTTATACATTCTTATGGCATCCTCCCCCCTAGGAGCATTACCTACCACTTCAATACCTGCTGACATGAGTATTTGAGTAATCTGCTTTAGTGTAAAAGCCGAGTCATCTACGACGAGTGCTTTGTATTTACTACCATCAGGTTTAACTATGTTTACTTGTTCTATCATAAATTACCTCCTGACTGAAAACTTCTCACTGCAGAAAATTCATTAGGGAATATTAAACTTTCTTGTATTCCTTCTTCAACTAAAATGTTCTTTATTTTCTCTCTCACCAGAACAAACTTGACTTCAGAACCGCTGTTAAGTAATTCTTTAAGCCGTTTCAAGACATCTGTGTCTAGACTCATGGAACTTATTCCGTTTAAGGATATTATTACCTTGCTAGATTTACTTACTATTTCTTTTAAGTCGTCAATTATCTCTTCTTGTAGATAGCCAAGGACATTAACTGTAGTTATGCCATTTACTACTCTCGTATATATAGCAAAACCTTTCTTTGCATTCCTTTCGCTAATTTCTTCCCTCAACTGATATTCGTTTATATGTTTAAGAAGAACTTGTGGGTCTAATGGTTTTTTGAGATACTTATATATACCCATCCTTGAAATATCTATAATATCCTTGTAAGATTGACTATCACCTAATACGAAAAGAGGTTTGTTAAGATCAAGATCTCTTATTTTCGCTATCGTTTCTTTTAATACGGATGGAAATACATCAATTACAATAATGTCATTATTTTTGACGAAGTTTTGAAGGTTTTCCTTTGAGAGAAGTGAAACAGACATCAAATTTACTTGTAATCCTTTTCTTTTAAGGTACGAAGATATGTTACTTCCGCTGAGAAATATATTAGTTAATATACCTACTTTCATAACTACGATTCTTTCAATGCAATGTTTATCTCAATTTGCCCTATTGGTAGTATTATTGGAACTACTAGAGTTTCTATCTGTGGTGTATCAATATCGTAGTCTTTACCTGTTATAACGGTTGGTGGGGTCAGGACGAAAGCAAATCCTTTTTTATATAACTTTGCTATAGCGCTACCAGTTATTATGTTACCTAACTCACTTAAAGCAGATTTTTCATACTCACCTATTTGGGATATGGAATTAAAGCTACTAGATGTCATTGCCTGTAGTATTTTTAGAGCTGTAGGCTCTTCCATATCTATTATGACTCTTCCGTTAGCAGGGCCTGTAATACCTATTATTATGCTTACAGAATGAGATGGCGTGATACTCTTCTTGAGAAAGAGCTCACCTCTCTTTATGCTATCTGTTCTTAAAACCTCTGACAGGACCTCAAAGGTAGCCTCTATGAAAGGATTTATATATTCTATCCTCATAATTACCTCCTAGTAGATTTGTAGAATTCTCTGTTTGATTTATCTATATATTTGACTATGCTTTCAACATCAATTACGCCAACTAGAGTATTGAGTTCTTTTACATCAACAAAAAACTTCACAAACTTTAGGTCTTTCCAAATATTCTCGGTGTAGCTCCTTATATCTGATTCTTCAGCATAAACAACCTTATATAGTTTATCAACCAGAAGACACATTTTTTTCTCCCCAACTCTACAAGTTATAACATTGTTAAGTATGTTCCCGTTTATCTCTTTCCTAACTCCGAAAAGTATAGTTCCTAGACTGAACACAGGTATTATCTCACCCCTCATATTGACAAGACCTACGGTAAAACTTGGAACTTTAGGTATAACGAAGAATTCCTTATTTGTTATTATCTCAACTATGTTGTCAATCTCTATACCAAAGAATCTATTATCTACGCTAACTGGTGTTATTGATAGCATCCTTCTGAAGCCATTATAAAAGATAATTCGTGTCTCTTTCTATAACAATGTTATGAGTTTTTGTCAAGAGTTTGGTATTTTTTTGTAGAAGAGTAACTCTTAATGCCTCGTGTTCATAACTTGCCCACGCAGTTTTCAAATCTTTCCTGTCTTTAAAATAGATCAAATAGAAAGTTTTCGATAAAGGGATTTATAGTTTTTTGCTGGTTTTTCTTTCTTTTACCTTTATTTTACGAGGCGAGATGAGATTCTTTCACATTAATTTTTACCGGTCCATCCTATAAACTTCAGAGCCGGTTTCTATTGAAAGTTAAATTTTACTTTTATAAACTTAAATTACTCCTGGAGGATAGTATGGCAGAAACAAAAAATGTAGTAGACGTTCATAAGGGTGATTTTTTAAGTATAGATGGTGAAGTTTGTAGAGTTATAGAGATTGACAAAAAAAGTGGTGGTGGTCAGTTTGGATCAATAGTTCATGTGAAATATGTTGTCCTTTCAACGGGTAGTTTTCACGATAGAAGGTTCAATCCTTCAGACAAGGTTGAAGTACCAGATGTTCAGATGGTAAAGTGTGTTTTTTCATACAAAGATCAAGATACATTCTACTTTATGGATGAAGAGAACTATGAGCAGTATGAGGTTAGCGCTTCTTCATTAGGTAAATTTGGGAACTTTCTAAAAGAGAACGATGAGGTTGAGGTAGTTATCTACGAAGGTAGAGCAATATCGGTTAATAAACCGGAGAAGATAAAGGTTAAGGTCCTACAAACAGGTGATGTATCTTCTGGAACCGATAAGAGTGTTTGGAAGCCTGCAGTGATTGAGGGGAATATAGAGATAATGGTTCCGGGGTTTATAAAAACAGGAGACTCAATAATGATAGATACAGAGAAGTTTGAGTATATAGGTAGAGAGTAGATTGGCTCACTAAGCTTTTCCAATCATTTTGATAAAATCATCAAAAAGATACCTTGAATCGTGAGGACCTGGTCCTGCCTCTGGGTGATACTGAACAGCCATAAGGTTTCTACTTTCACAGACTATACCTTCTACTGATTGATCATTCAGGTTAATGTGAGATACCTCTACATCCTTTGGTAGGGTAGAAGGATCAACTGCAAATCCGTGATTCTGTGAAGTTATTTCAACTCTACCTGTCATCAAGTTCTTGACAGGATGGTTAATTGCGTGGTGTCCAAACTTTAATTTATATGTTTTACCGCCTAGGGCTAGAGATATGAGTTGGTGTCCTAAACATATACCGAAGATAGGTTTTTTGCCGATCAATTCTTTAAGTAATTTTATAGCGTGTGTTGTTGCTGCAGGATCTCCAGGACCATTTGAAACGAAGATACCATCAGGTTTTAGAGACATAATATCATCAGATGAAACACTATATGGTAAGACAGTTAATCTAGCCTTTCTTTCTGCAAACAACCTTATGATATTCCATTTAACACCGTAATCAAGAGCTACGATATTATAGATACTATTCTCTACTTCTATGATTGTCTTTTTTTCCTTTGTTGAGACATCAATCGTCAAATCAAGTCCTACCATGTCAGGAAGGTTTTTAACTTCTTTCTTGAGTTTTTCAACTTGGTCTATTTCGTGTGATATTATAGCCATCATTGCTCCGTTGTCTCTAATGTGTCTAGTTAATCTTCTTGTATCTACTCTGTCAATAGCAACTATCTTGTTATCCACAAGGTATTCTCTTATTGACATTTTTGAGTCGGAGTTGCTCGGGTAGTCGCAGATTTCTCTCATTACAAATCCTGCTACTTTCGGAGAGTCAGACTCAACATCGTTGTGGTTGACACCATAATTCCCAATGTGAGGGTAGGTCATTACAACAATCTGCCGGTGATATGAAGGGTCTGTTAGTATTTCTTGATAGCCTGTCATACCAGTGTTGAAGACGACTTCCCCCCAAGTAGTTCCTCGGTATCCGACCGACCTACCAAAAAACGCAGTCCCATCTTTTAGGATCAAAACCGCATCTTTCTTAAAGTTCATATTATTCTAATTCTTTACGATAATATTAGTCATTGTCAAAACTTAAATCTTTTATAACTAATAGCTACCCTTCTTAATGGTCACCAAAGAGACCAATATGAAGTGAAATCTTTGAGCTAACAATCGCCGCATAGGGTCAAAATTAGTTAATAATCAAAGTCTTGGATGTTATCTATCTCCTAAATGAGAAAATTAGAAATTACTGCATTTCAGCGAATTTTCTTTACAAATATCTGATGAGTATTTATAATTAGAGGCATATTAAAGGAGGTTACTATGCAGGCATTCAGGTATCTGATATTAGGGATAGTAGTGTTTTCAACTGTGATGTTGTGGTCCTGTGGGGCGCCCTCAAACAAACTAGTGTTTATGTATTGGGGAACTACTGAGGAGAAAGAGGTAGTATTGAGTTACATAAACTCTTTTATCCAACAAAATCCAGGTGTTGAGATTGAAGGCATACATGTCGACTCTCTGAACTTTGGTCAAAAACTGAAGACAATGATAGCAGGTGGAACACCACCGGATGTTTTTTATCTTGATATAGAAGACTTTGCAGGATTGGTATCTAGGGGACATCTACTTCAACTTGATGACTTTCTAAACCGAGACAAAGATGAAGTTAATCCTAGTGATTTCTTTGAAGCACCTTTTAACGAGTTTAGGTATAAGGGTAGGTTATACGGAATAGCAAAAGACTTTACAACACTCGTTCTATACTACAACATGGATATGTTTGATAAGTTTGGTGTAAAGTATCCGAACGATAACTGGACATGGGATGACTTCGTAAGTGCATCTAAGAAACTTACTAAAGACCTGAATGGTGATGGTAACATTGACCAGTATGGATTTGTGCTAGAGACTTGGGCGAACTGGTGGAGAAACTGGGTGTATGCGAATGGTGGAACATTTTTTGATAACGATGGTAATTTTGTTCTAGGTAAAGAGCCTTATCTTAAACCAAATGCGGAGGCAGTCCAATTCCTTGCTGACCTTATTTGGGTTCACAAGGCAGCACCTAAAATGACCGCAGCCAGAGATTTCGGGAGCGGAGATGCTATGTTCGTTGATGGTAGAGCAGGAATGGCTGCTTATGGAAGATGGGCTACCTTAAGGTTTAGAGAAATAACCAAATTCAAGTGGAATGTTGCTCAAATGCCAAAAGGAAAAGTTAAAAGAGCATCAACGCTTTTCACAGTCGCCTACTGCGCATACGCAACTACCAAAAACCCAGAACTCTCGTGGAAACTCATAAAGTTCCTATCAAGTCCTGAAATACAGAAGGATGTTGCCAACAGTGGTCTTGCTATACCTATAAGAAAATCAGTCGCGTACTCTGATGCATTCCTAAAAGCATCAGCGATAGTTAAAAATCAACCACAGGTTGATAGCAAAGTTTATCTTGATGCACTACAGTATGTTACAGATTTCAAAAGACCTGTAAAATGGATAGAGATTAGAGATATTCTTGATGAATACATCCAGAAAGTTCTAAACAATGAGATGAAAGCGGTAGAAGCACTAAAAGAACTCCAACTTGATGTTGAAGATACATTAGGAGAATAAACTATAAAGGGGGTTTTATACCCCCACCGATTGTTGATGAACTCTCAATCAAAGTTTTCAGAACTAGTTGATCTAATTCTATCTGGCAAGATCAACTCTTTTTCAAAACTAAAACTTGTTTTGTCAAGCAACGGTATAAAAATTGACAAAAAGGAGTTTGATGTTCTCTTCAAACTTATAAGAAGGCTATACTGGGGAATTTTTAGTGATCTGAACTTTGAAGAGTATAAGTTGCTATGGAAAGCATTAGTAATACCAGATGAAAAATATCCATCTAGTTATGGAGACTTGAAAAAGAGTGTTATTGTTGCAAACTTGTATATATCACTTCTTGATATTCACGGTTATACCACATTCTGTCAGAAGACTCGTAGAAACATAAATTCTCTACATAGACTTGACAGGTTCGTGGAGACGATAATAAGAAATACTACCAAAAAGTATGGTGTAATCTCTAGAAGAGAGCGAGGTGATGAGGTTATACTAGTAGGTGGTGATCCTGTTGATATAGTGAATGCTACTTTTGATGTTATAAACCTTTTCTCAAAGCAGATACCGATCGCAGATGTTGAGAAAGGGGAAGAACCATTCCTACCACCGTTTGAGATTTCTGGTGGTATAGTAGGTGGATATTCAACGATGCCACTTATAATAAGCGAGACTGGTGATATTCAAGGACTACTTATAAACCTAGCTGCAAGATTACAGACGAGGGCAAATGCCATCTCTCCATCAAAAACAAAGGTTATAATTGACCAGAGCGCTTACCATAAGTTCATATCTTCAGATAAACCTAAAACTGATTTTGTTAAAAATCTAAAATTTATCTTCAACGGGGATATTGAGTTCAAGGGGGGTAAATTGAAAGTATATGAAGTATATTACCGCGATGATGAGAAGTATAAGGACTTGCTATCACAACACATTAGAAGACTAACCGAAGCAATTTCGAGAAATGAATGGCAATCAAACATAATGTCCATATTAGCAGATATAGGCATCATAACATCAGATAATATACCTAAATTCTCAAAGACAGTTGAAGTGTCCCACGATAATGAGATTAAGACAATTCAAGTAGATAATGAGTATCTGTCAAAGAATTTTATGCAAATAAAATATTCGCTAACGAATTCAAGAGACTATAGAACAGCAGTGGAAAAACTGAGCCTTCTTGTAAAAATTCTTGATCAGGTGAATGAGTTTGATCAAATAGTTAAGGACTACTGTAAGTCTATATACAAAGAGCTTGAAAAAATATTTTACGAGTATGAAAGAATACTAATCAATCAGGCTAAACAAAATGCGCTTGATTCAATAACACCAGACGAAGTTGAGGTTCTGTCAAAGTTTGACTCTCAAAAGGAAGCATATTCCGTAATCCTTGATAAAGTTCATTCAGATACGAAATCAATACAGAAAAGAGTTGCTATATGGAATAAAGCTTTTAACAATGTCAGAAATCAAATAAAGTTTTCGATCTACACTGGCAAGAAGTAGAGATGAAATTTTAATTGAAATAATAGTTCTTTTGAAGATACTAACTTGGGATATACAGGTATTTCTTGAAAGTTGTAATTTCCACTGTTTCTTATTCACAAATTTATGTCCTAAATAGGTATGGTTAATAGTCTTGAAAAATTCGGAAAAGAATTTGAATTCTATGTTAATCCTATGATATTATGTTTGGGACAGTAAGTGATACATCACTAAAGAGTATCTGGGGGTTTTATGGATATACAAAGCATTTTAGAGAAGTTTAACGAAGAGATAAACTCCACTGAAAAGGAAAGTGACCTCTTGTTGCTCAAGTCAAAGTATGTTGGTGGAACCATAAAAGAACTTTTTAGGAAAATCAAAGAGATAGACCCATCACAAAGAAAGGATTTTGGACAGAAGATAAATGAACTTAAGGATACCATAGAGTCTAGGATAAATGAGAAGATTGAACTTATAAGAAAGAAGTCAGTTGATGAGAAACTTAAGTCAGAATGGGTGGATATTACCTTGACTAGGAGTTATGATGTGTTGCCTTCGCTTCATCCTGTTAATATAGTAAAGGATGAATTGTGTAGGATCTTTAGTGAAATTGGTTTCAGTATTGTTGAGGGGCCTGAGATAGAGTTAGAATCGTATAATTTTGATAAACTCAACATACCTCCTAACCATCCTGCTCGTGATGATCACGATTCGTTTTATCTTAACTCTAAAGATGTTGTAAATAGGTATCTTCTAAGGACTCAAACATCACCAGTTCAGATAAGGGTTATGGAGAAGTATGAGTTTCCTGTTGCTATTGTAGCACCGGGACGTTGTTTTAGGAGAGATACTGTTGATGCAAGACACTCGCATACATTCCATCAGATAGAGGGTTTGTATGTGAATAATGATGTTAAATTCTCTGATCTCAAGGGGGTTATGGATCTATTTGCTAAGAAAATGTTTGGACCGAAGACTAGGACAAGGTTTAGAGCAGACTTTTTCCCTTTCACAGAGCCGAGTGCAGAACTTGCGGTAACTTGTCCTGGATGTAGTGGAAGTGGATGTAGTGTTTGTTCGCATACAGGATGGCTTGAGATTGCCGGTTGTGGAATGGTTCATCCAAAGGTCTTTGAAAATGCTGGTTATGACCCTACCAGAGTTAAGGGGTTCGCTTTTGGTATGGGGATAGAAAGGATTGCAATGGTTAAGTATAACATCACAGATATAAGACTCTTCTACGAGAATGATATTAGGTTCCTTAAACAGTTTCTAGGTGCTTAAAATATTGTAATAGAATTTTTTCACTTCTTAATGGCTCCTAACTTGTATGTGTATTATGTAATCTACATGAATTCAATATAGTTTTTGAACCAATCACTTGAATTAAAGTTTTGGCGTTATTATCTTTTAATATATTATGACTTATGAGATCAAGGTTGGTGGTATGACTTGTCAAGGTTGTGTAAATGCTGTTAAGATGGCTATTATGACGGCTGATAAGAATGCTATCATAAAGGATATAAAGATTGGCAAAGTTGTGGTTGAAACGGAACAGATTGAAAAGTTGAAAAATTCAATAAGTCTCTATGGATACAAAGTTGAAGAAATAAAGAAATTATAAGGAGGTTTGTCTATGGCTGATGCATGCGAAATAAACAAAGAATCTCATACATTCTCAGTCAGTATAAATAATCCAAAGATGGACGAGGAGATAGTAAAACTACTTAAGAGTTCTAAGGTTATAGCAGTAGTAGGATTATCACCAAAAGAGGATAGGCCTAGTAATGCGGTAGCAAGGTATCTTAAAGAGAAAGGCTACAGGATAGTTCCAGTAAATCCAGGGCACGATGAGATACTAGGTGAGAAGTCATACAAAAACTTGTCTGAAATACCGTTTGAGGTTGATATAGTTGATGTTTTCAGAAACCCTGCAGAGGTTGTTCCAATAGTTCAGGAAGCTGTTAAACTCAAACCCAAGTGTATATGGCTACAACTTGGTATAGTTAACGACGAAGCAAAAAAGATAGCAGAAGAAAATAACATCTTCTTCGTTCAAGATAAGTGTATTAAGATTGAGCATAATAGGTTGATAGGATAATTAAGCAATATACCCTGTTATCTTGATAACCTCCGATTTTACATGCGAGAAAATATCTTCTAACTTGCCTTTAGCATCAACTATCTTAATGTTTCTTATGTGAGGATGTTTTTGTCTTATGAAAGCGTCGTAATTATTCTTCACCTTTCTTATGTATTCAAGACCTTTACTTTCAATTCCATCCTTAACTTCTATCCTACTAAGAGATACTTCTGGATCACAATCAAGGTAGAATAGAATATCAATATAAAAGTTCTTTATTGAATATTCAGTAATTGATGTTATAATGTTCTTAAGGGTATTATCCTCAATATTCATAATCTGGTATGCGTAGGTTGATACGAAGGATCTATCCATTAGTATTATTTTCTTCACTTCGTTGTAAGGTAGAATGTAGTTTCTTAACAGGTAGGATCTGTCAGATGTGAAGAGTAGAGACTGTTCAAATATGTTGAGTTCAAGTTTCTTTGAGGTTAAAATATTCTTGAGAGATTTGCCAAGGTCCGTAGGACTAGGTTCAGAAAACCAAAAAACCTCGCCATTGAATACGCTTTTTAGTTCAGAAAATAGTAGTTTTGAGATTGTTGTTTTTCCAGTGCCATCTATTCCTTCAAAAGCAATTACCATACTTATTCTTCCAACATTTTCTCAAGAAGCTTCTTCAATCTTTTCTCATCCCCTGTCCCAATACATTTCCCAACATCGTCAATTATTATCATCTTACCTGCACTTCTTAAAGCACTGTAAGCAGCCTTGATCTGTTGAAATATCAGCTGACAGTCATCGTTATCTTCTATCATTCTTATTATACCATCTATCTGCCCCTTAACTCTGTTCAATCTAAATATAATGTTCTTTTTAGTTTCATCGTTCATCCTACCGCCCCCATAGTAATTTTATTTCAACTCTTCTATTTTTTGCGCGATTTTCTGAGGAAGTGTTGGGAAACTTTGGTTTTCTCTTACCATATCCTATGTATGAAACTCTATCAGGACTTATACCAAATTCAGTGAGTATTTTAGCAACTTCTCTAGCTCTCGCTTCAGAGAGTTTTTGGTTGTATTCGTCACTACCGATGTCATCAGTGTGCCCCTCAACAATCATATCAATCTCTTTATGATTACTTATCTTCTGAGATAAATTAGATAGAACGAGTTTAAACTCTTCTTTTACTTTATAACTATTGAAATCAAATACTATATCTGGTATGGAAATATTTATCTCGTTTTCATTTGTTGAAATTGATACACCTTTTTGATCTTTGAGTGTTTCTTGGATCTTTGATATTATCTCCCTTCTATTATCCTCTTTCCATTTGTTCACAACTTCAAGGTAGCCTTCTGAAGAACCAGAGTATATAACTGACATACCGTTATCGTATATTGCATTGAAAAAATATTCTTCAGTTACGAAGGAAGGCTTACCTGCGTTTATATCCCAGTAGTATTTCATCTGTGAAGATCCAGATAGGTATCTTATAACCCTTGCTCTTGGGAAGGTATTGGCAAAACCATACTTTATCTCAAAGACAGCAAGTTCTTTGTTATCAACATTCGTTGTGTAAAGGAATTTGTAGTAAGTATTGAATTCTATTTCAACTATATCGTATAGTTGCGAAAAACCAATCTTATGAACTTCTCTACCTTTGTGAAACCATTCATCTCCAATCTTGAGTTTTCTACTTATGAAAACAGGTATATCTCTAGAAACAGGCATCAAGTATTCTTTTGATATTATCATCCTGCCGGTATCTTCAAGTAAGTATCTACTATTGTGAATTTCCTCAAGTTTGAATTCCTTATCCTTGAGATAATCCTTTGAGAATACATAGTATATTCCATCCACATTGTAATATGTTTTGTCGTTAGCAGTGGATTTGCCTTTGACATCAACTGATGATTTATTAATTATCTCAACATACTTAGCGAATGAATTGTTGGTATATATGTTTTGTCTAACGAAACTCTTTACTCTTAAGATTTCGTTTGTATTCAGCTTCCAGTAGAATTCATACGAATGGGAAAGTATTGATATGGATAGTAGAGCTACGAGTGCATTTATAATAAACAAAAGTCTAACCATACTTGAATAATAATGAGTATAACTATATGATTTCAATTTCATAAAGAGTCTTCTAGTAAGTTCAAAATTCACAGTTTTGTGTATTTTGTTTTTCACTTCAGTCTTTGTGAGGGGTAGGCAAGTTTTCTCCTGACAAGACTCTAATAAGTAGTGTGGAGTGAAGTTTTAGAACTGTTTTCCGTTGAAGTCTTCTTTAGAATTGAAAAGTGCTATCTTGATAAGACGCAAGAAATTGTTATAAGTGAAATTTTGAGACTATTAAATACTGTGAAGAAATAAAAGTAGTAAGCTACCGAGGTCTAGATCTGCTTACTAGTCAAGTGGAAATTAGAATTTACTGAACACTCTCTGAAGATTGAAAATGCTTTTTAATCAAATTTACAATTTAGAGGTATTAGGTGTTCTGGAGGGTACTCATGAAAAAGTTTTTCTATAGGTTTATGAGAAATTGGTTTGTTTTAAACCTTCTACTTACGGGCTTTTTGTTTGGTGTAATATTTTCATTTGGAGTTTTAGGTGGAAGTTGTTCAACGAAGTCGGATTTTCTAGGTAATAATATATCTTTTGCTAGTGGAGTAGATCTCTCAAAACTATCGGAAGAATACAAGTATGCTTATGCCGTCCAGAAAGTCCTAAACGAAGTTGCAGAGAAAGTTTCTCCAGTTGTAGTTAACATAAAGAGTGAAGATGTTGTTGAATATACTTATAGAGACCCATTTCAGTATTTTTTTGATGATGAGTTTTTCAAAAGATTTTTTGATATACCAGAAGGACCTAAAGAGAGAAAGTATAAAAGGGTTATACCTAGTCTAGGTTCAGGGTTTATAATCTCAAAAGATGGATATATACTTAGCAACTTACATGTTCTAAGACCTGCAGGGAAGGTAGCGAAGAATATAGTAGTTACCGTTCTTAAGTCTGGTAGGGAGTATAAGGCTAGGGTTATTGGTTATGATGAGGAGACTGATATAGCACTTTTAAAGATTGATCCGAAGGAGGAATTACCTGTTGCTAATCTGGGAGACTCTGATAAGGTAAAGGTTGGTGATTTCGCAATAGCGGTAGGGAATCCATTCGGACTTACGGGAACTTTCACTTTTGGAACCGTTAGTGCGATAAACAGAGATATTCAAGGTAATGTGTTTTCAAAGTATATCCAAACTGATGCTCCTATAAACCCTGGTAATAGTGGAGGTCCTCTTGTTAATATCTTCGGGGAAGTGATAGGAATAAACACGATGATAATATCTCCAAACCAGTTTGGTGGAACAGCAGGTAATGTAGGTATCGGACTTGCTATACCTATTAACACTGCTAAGAGAGTTGTCAAACAACTGATTGACAAAGGAAAGGTAGAGAGAGGGTATATTGGTGTTTCCATTTCTGAACTAGATGAGGAAACTAGAAAGCAGATGGGGCTTCCCAAGGATGTCGGGGTTTTGGTTAGCAAGGTTGAACCAGGAAGTCCTGCGGAAAAGGAAGGTGTTAAACAAGGAGATGTAATAGTTGAAGTTGATGGTCAGAAAATATCTACCTTCAGCGAACTACTTGACAAAATTGCTTCAAAATCTCCTGGAGATAATGCTAGAATCAAGGTTTTTAGGGATGGTAGGTATATTGATTTCAATATTAGAGTAGCATCTAGACCTACATCGGAAGAGTTAGCAAAACGAAGAGATGAAGGAGAGTTAAAGCCTTTAACGAGGTCTGAATACAAAGGTATAGTTGTATCAAACAATCCTAATGGTGATGGAGTTGTTGTAGTTGAAGTCAAAGATGATAGTCCTTTCAGTGGTATTATCCAAAAAGGGGATATAATAATTGAGATAAACAATCAGAAAATTAACAACATTTCAGATTTTGAGAAGTTCTCTAAGGCAAATCAGGATCAGAAGAGGTTCTTGATGAAGTTCTATAGGAATGGAATGTTAATGATAAGAGGATTTACCATAAGATAAGGAGGGTTTATGGATACCTTAAAGCCTCTAAGTTTTGAGATGCCTATCATTGAGATGGAAAAGAAAATAGAGGATATGAAAACAACACTGGGACTAGATGATAATTCACCAGAGATAAGAAATTTATACAAACAACTTGAGGACATAAAAAACAAGATATACTCTAATCTTTCAGAGTGGCAGATTGTTGAAATATCAAGACATCCTGATAGACCAACTTTCGTTGATTATCTCAACAACATATTTACAGACTTTATTGAGCTTGCTGGAGATAGATATTTCGGTGATGACAAGGCTATAATAGCAGGGTTTGGAAAACTAGGAGATAGGACTGTATGTATCATAGGTCAAGAGAAAGGTAAGACTGTTGAAGATAAGATAAAGAGGAACTTCGGAATGCCACATCCGGAAGGGTATAGAAAGGCTTTGAGAGTAATGAAACTTGCGGAAAGGTTTAGGATACCAGTCATAACATTTATTGACACTGCTGGTGCGTATCCGGGAGTTGGAGCGGAAGAAAGAGGGCAAGGAGAAGCAATTGCTAAAAATCTCTACGAGATGTCAGGTCTTAAGACGCCTATAGTTGGGGTTGTTATAAGTGAGGGAGGTAGTGGTGGAGCACTAGCAATAGGTGTAGCAGATAGAATACTTATGCTTGAGTATGCAATCTACTCGGTAATATCACCTGAAGGTTGTGCTTCTATTATCTGGAAAGATGCTTCAAAAGCACCTGATGCTGCAAAAGCACTTAAACTCACAGCAAAATGGTGTAAAGAGTTTGGTATCGTTGATAAGATAATTAAAGAACCACCAGGAGGGGTACATAGAAACCCTCAATTTGTGTTTAATAACCTAAAAAATGAAATCATCAAAGAAATAGACACTCTATCAAAATTTTCAGATGAACAACTGATTAAAATCAGATATTCCAAATACCGAAACATCGGTGTCTATGAGGTAAAATAGTTATGATAAAATACTTCACTTCAGGAGAGTCTCACGGTAGAGGTATCTCTGCCATCGTTTATGGATTGCCTTCAAACTTAACTATTGACGTTGAATACATAAATAAAGAACTAGCAAGAAGACAAAAAGGTTATGGTCGTGGTGGTAGGATGAAGATTGAAAAGGATGAAGTTGATATTATTGGCGGAGTAAGGGATGGAAAAACAATCGGAGGACCTGTATCTCTGGTTATCTGGAATAAGGATTGGGAGAACTGGAAGGATAAGAAAACACCTAAAGTTACGAGACCTCGCCCAGGACATGCTGACCTAACAGGGGCTTTGAAATACGGATTTGACGACATAAGGAATGTGATTGAGAGAGCGAGTGCTAGAGAAACTTCCGTAAGAGTAGCAGTCGGTGCTATCGCAAAACAGACATTGGAAAGATATTTTGATGTTAGGATATTTTCTCATGTAGTTGTGTTTGGTGGTATAAGAATAAGTCTTGACAACCTCACATACAGACAAATTATGGAAAATGCACAGTCTTCTGAAGTAGGTATCGGGAACCCTAAGTTTGAAGATGAAATAAAGAATTACATTGATAGAGTAAAATCCGAAGGAGACACAATTGGAGGGATAATAGAAACAATTGTTTTGAACCCACCTATTGGTCTTGGCAGTTATACGCATTGGGAGGACAAGATTGATGCTAGGATTGCTTTCAATGTTATGAGTATTCAAGCAATAAAGGGGGTAGAGTTTGGTATGGGGTTTAGGATGGGTGAGATAAGAGGTAGTGAGGTTCATGATGAGATAATCTGGAACGGTAGTAGATTTGTAAGGGATTCAAACAACGCAGGTGGAATAGAGGGTGGAATGACGAATGGTGAGCCTATCGTAGTTAGGTGTGTTATGAAACCTATATCAACACTTATGAAACCAAAACGCTCGGTTGATATAATAACGAAAGAAGAATTCCTAGCACATGTTGAAAGGTCAGATGTAACTGCAGTTCCAGCAGCGGGGGTGGTCGTTGAGTCAGTTGTTGCCGTTGAACTTCTTAGCGGAATACTTAGGAGATATGGTGGTGATGATATTAACCTAATCCTAAAGTCATTCAAAGAAGATGAAATACAGAAGTATAGGACAGGCCTGGATATACTTGACTCACAGTATGTCGCATATAATACACTCAAATCTAAAGGAGTTTTTGAAAATCTAATGTGATCAACTGTCCCTATTTACTGCTACAAAGTGCAAAGTTCTTTGAATGTAGTATATTAAAACTTCTCTCATAAAGCAAAAGGACGATATTAGTAAAAGAAAAAGCGATCAAGTATTGTTCCTGAAACTTGAAAGATATGTTTATCTTAATTAAATTTATCTTCTGAAGAGGTATTGCGATGGATAAGAGGAGAATTTACATATTTGATACAACTTTAAGGGACGGTGAGCAGTCACCGGGTGCGAGTATGTCTTCACAAGACAAACTTGTTTTCGCAAAGCAACTTGCTAATCTAGGTGTTGATATAATTGAAGCAGGATTCCCAATCTCCTCACCTATACAGTTTGAAGGGGTTAAGATGATAGCAGAAGAGGTAGAAGGACCTACTATTGCAGCGTTAGCAAGAGCTGTTGAAAAAGATATAAAGTCTGCCTACGAAGCGTTGAGAAATGCTAAAAGGAAAAGAATACATACATTTATAGCAACATCACCTATACACATGGAGTATAAGCTAAAGAAGACACCCGATGAGGTTCTCAAAATGGCTGTTGAAGCAGTTAGATATGCTAAAAGCCTAGTTGATGATGTTGAATTTTCGGCAGAGGATGCAACAAGAAGTGATATAAACTTTCTCAAAGAGATATTCCTAGCGGTTATAGATGCTGGAGCAACAACTATAAACATTCCAGATACCGTTGGATATACAACTCCATTTGAGTTTTATAATATTGTTAGAACGATAAAAGAAACTGTTGGTGATAGAGTGAATATCAGTGTTCATTGTCATAACGATTTAGGTTTGGCGGTTGCTAATTCTCTATCTGCACTCCTTGCCGGTGCTAATCAGGTTGAAGTTAGCGTCAATGGTATAGGTGAGAGAGCAGGTAATGCTTCGCTTGAAGAGATTGTGATGACAATAAATGTTAGAAACGATATATATCCATTTTACACAAATGTAAATACCAAAGAAATATTCAAGACTAGCAAACTTCTTATTTCAATAACAGGACTACCATTAGCATACAACAAGCCCATTGTTGGTAGGAATGTATTTGCTCACGAATCCGGAATACATCAGGATGGTGTTTTGAAGTATAAACAAACTTATGAGATAATGAAACCTGAAGATGTCGGGAGACACTCTTCAGAGATAATACTGGGTAGGCACTCTGGTAGGCATGCCCTGAAGGTAAAGTTCAAAGAACTGGGGATAACATACTCGTCGGAAGAAGAGTTTGAAGAGATGTATAAGAAATTCCTTGAGATCGCTGATAAGAAGAAAAATGTGTATGAAGAAGACCTAGTAGCAATCTTTTCACAGAATATTGATTTGTCAAAGAATGTGTATAGTCTTGTAAGCGTTCAGATAATGTCTGGTGATAGAACTATACCAACATCTACTGTTGTGTTAAAGAAAGGTAATAGAGAACACACAGAGTCTGCGACAGGTAATGGACCTGTTGATGCTACATTCAAGGCTATTGACAGGATTGTTGGATTAAAGGACATCAAACTTGAGGATTTTAGTATTCATGCAGTTACATCAGGTAAAGATGCTATTGGCGAAGTGAACCTATCAATACAGAGTCAAGAAGTATCTTTTTCAGGTCATGGGACAGACACTGACATAATAGTAGCAAGTGCTAAAGCATATCTGAACGCTATAAACAAAGCACTATACTATTCGCAAACAACAAAGGAAAAAGTTAAAGTGCATTAAAGGTTATTTCTAGGATACAGGTTTTTGTGTTTAGTTGTGTAGGTTGTGTCTAAACAAACTTTTAAACAAAAAGACTGTTAAAGACACCTTCTTACCTAGTGATCCTTATTTAAGGTTTTATTTTTACATTTTTTTGAGTATCATTTAAAATAGATGTTCTTAGGAGGAAGCATGGGGTCATCTCATGTGATATATGTTTATGATACGACGATGAGAGATGGGAGACAAGCGGAAAGTGTAGATTTTTCTGTCAATGATATGCTACTTCTAACAAAGATGCTGGATGAATTTGGTGTTGATTACATAGAAGGTGGTTGGCCTGCATCAAACCCGAAAGACAAAACTTTCTTTGAAGAAGTTCGTAAAATAGAACTAAAAAATGCTAAAATGTGTGCTTTTGGTAGCACAAGACATGCAAAGAATTCAGTAAAAGAGGATATAAATGTAAAAGAACTACTTAACGCTCAAACTCCTGTTGTTACCATCTTTGGCAAGTCTTGGGACTTACATGTTGAGAAGGTTTTCAATGTAAGTCTTGAGACCAACCTAGAGATGATATATGATACTGTAGCATATCTAAAGGATAATGGAAGAGAAGTTATATACGATGCTGAACACTTCTTTGATGGGTTTAAGGATAACCCTGACTATGCGTTAAAAACACTTATGCAAGTTGAGAGAGCTGGAGCAGACAACATAAGTCTAGCAGACACAAACGGTGGTACTCTACCGTATGAAGTGTCTGAAATTATGAAGGCAGTGAAGGAGGTCATAAAGACACCGTTAGGAATACACGCTCACAACGATGGTGAATTAGGAGTTGCAAATTCACTTGAAGCAGTAAGGAGTGGTGCTATTCTAGTTCAAGGAACTATAAATGGTTTCGGTGAAAGATGTGGGAATGCTAACCTCGTTTCAATAATACCAAACCTTATCCTAAAGATGAAGATGAGGCTCAATAGAATAGATCTTGAGAAACTTAAGAAACTCAAGGATCTATCAATGTTCGTCTATGACCTAGCAAACCTAACACCAAACGAGAGACAGCCCTTTGTTGGTGCTAGTGCCTTCGCTCACAAGGGAGGTGTTCATGTCAACGCAGTCCAGAAAGACCCTAGAACCTATGAACACATACAGCCAGAAGCGGTTGGGAATGTAAGGAGGATCTTAATTTCGGAACAGTCAGGTAAAAGCAATGTGTTGAGTAAGATAAAAAACATTCCAGAACTTTCGGAAGTAGCAAGTGATGATAAAACAATAAAGGCTGTCCTTGATAAGATTAAACACCTTGAAAATCAAGGTTATAATTTTGAGAGTGCTGATGCTTCATTTGAATTGCTTGTTAGAGAGACTGTTGGCAACAAGGATAACTTCTTTGAGTGTATAAGTTTCACCGTGAATGTTTTAAAGAATGGTAGTCAGTTTATCAATGATGCGTTAGTTAAGATAAGAGTTAATGACGCTATTGAGATAACCGCCGATGAAGGTGATGGTCCTGTGAATGCGCTTGATAAAGCATTGAGGAAAGCATTAACCAAGTTCTATCCGAATATAGAAAAGTTAATGCTAATAGACTACAAGGTGAGAATTATAAACCCCAAAGAAGGTTCAGCCGCAAAAATACGAGTCCTTACAGAATTCAGATACGATAACACTACGTTCACTACAATAGGAGTTTCAGAAAACATAATAGACGCAAGTTTTCAAGCAATATCCGACGCTTTCAGATTCTTTATACTTAAGAATTCTTAAATATCTCATACATAGCAATAGCTGCAGCGATAGAAACGTTTAAGGAGTCTATCCTTTTTGTGGTTTTTATATGACACAGGATATCACACTTTCTCTTTACAAGTTCCCTGATACCTTCTCCTTCTGCACCAACTACTATACATACCTTGTTTTTTACCTTAAGGCTTGATATATCGCTTTCAGCATCTGCATCAAGACCAATAACATAATATTCATTATCTCTAAGGTATTCTATCGTCCTAGCAAGATTAACAACTTTGACAACATCTATGTGAAAAAATGAGCCAGAAGATGTTTTGATAACACTTGGAGTAATATCCGCACTTCTGTCTTTCGTTATCACAACCGCGTTGAAATCAAAAAGAACTGAATTTCTCATTATTGCACCTAGGTTGTTAGGGTCTTGGATAGAGTCACACAATACCATTCTTTTTCCCTCTTTTACAACATCTTCAATATCTCTGAAAAGTATTTTCTCTATTTCAAAAGCAATACCTTGATGAGATGAAGTTTTTGTTATACTGGATATTACATTTTTATCAAGCATCCTTACTTTGATACCAAGTTTCTGGGCAGTTTCTACAAGACTCTTTAATCTCTTATTATTGGAATCCTTTTCAATCATTATCACTTTTATCAGTTCTCTATACTTTGAGTTAATTGCCTCCAAGGCAGGGTTTATTCCGTATAATATCATACCAATCATTTTTAAACAGGAGTCTAACAAACTACAAACTCTCGTGATGCAAATAGATACTTAACACATTACACTGATTAACTCTAAAGATAAAATCTCAACGGAAGCTAGAAAACAAACAAAATTACCTTCATCAAATACGATTGCTTTGCTAATTTGTAATAGTGAATTGTGTTTGTTTAAAATCCTGCTAAAGGAGGAAGAGGTAATGGGATTGGTTATTTTTCTAGTTACGGTGTTAATGCTAGTGGTGTATCTTTTCTTTCTAGGTAGGGCTATAGTCTCAAAGGATGGAGATAAGTTAAAGAGGACAGTAGTGCTTGGTAGTGTTTTGTTATCTCTGTCCATTATCTTATTATTCGTTTTTGCGAATAGCGTTTATGCTGCTGAAGAAACTGCTACTACTACAGCAGCTCCGTCTCAAGATCCGCTTGCTCTAGGTCTTAAGTATGTTGGTGCTGCGCTTGCGGTTGGCCTTGCTGCCATAGGTGCAGGAATAGCGGTAGGTCCTATCGGTGTCTCAGCAATATCTGTAATAGCAGAAAAACCCGAAATGTTCGGAACAAGCCTTATTTTCATAGGTCTTGCAGAAGGAATAGCAATATACGGTATAGCAATAGCAATACTCATAATGTTCGTTCTCTAGTAGCCGAGTTGGTAAGTCTGGTATTCATATTTACTATAATTGAAACACAACCTCTTCGGTATAGTTAGTGTGCTTAGAGTGCTATAAATTCATACATGCTTTTAATCTAGTAAGTGAAGAGAGTATTTGATTTAGATTTAGCACATCTATTCCAGTTGATTTGGAATATCTTTTTTAATAGATTGTAAGAATATGTTTGAGGATAAAAGAACTGTTCTCGTAACTGGAGGAACTTCCGGAATAGGTAAGGCGACTGCTAAACTTCTTCACGAAGAAGGTTTTATAACATACGCTAGTGGTAGAAACTTATCTAAAGCAAAGGATATTGAGGAGTTAGGAATTAAACTACTATATATTGATCTAGAGAATGAAAATACCATGGTTGAAGGTGTTAAGAAGATAATTGATGAAAATGGTAGGATAGATGTTCTAGTAAATAATGCTGGGTATGGTATTGCTGGTGCTATTGAGGAGGTACCTATTGAGGAAGCAAGGAGACAATTTGAGGTAAATCTATTTGCTCAGATGAGACTTTGCCAACTAGTTATACCATATATGGTAGAAAATAAAAGTGGTAAAATAATCAACATAACATCGGTGGCATCATTAGTTCCTTCACCTATATTATCTTGGTATTGTGCTTCAAAAGTTTCACTTTCGTTTATGAGTTTAGCCTTAAGGAGTGAGTTAAGACAATTTGGTATAGATGTCGTTGAAGTAGCGCCCGGAGGAATAAGAACTAACTGGCCTATTATTGCTTCAGAAAACCTTAGTAAGTTCTCAAAAGATCCAAAGTATTCCAATATTGATAGAAGGGTTTTTGAATTCTTCCAAAGCAGTATAGACTCATCCCCACCACCAGAAATAGTTGCGAAAAAAATACTCAAGATAATAAGAAAGAGAAAGACAAAACCAAGATACTTTGTCCCATCTTATGGGTATGTAATAGATCTTATGTTAAGGCTTACATCTAGGTCTTCAATAGACAACTTTTACAAATTTATGTTCAAATAAATAGGTTTCTCTAGCTTAACGTTTGAACCACCAAGGTCACCATCAGTAAGTAGGAATATAATTGAGTTTATAATCTTATCTATATCATTAAGTGCATCAATTACTTTCTTACCTTCAAAGAAGTTTTTTTCAACTTGAATGTCTTTTATCTTATTAATCTTGAACTCAATTATCTCATCAGAGTTCGTTAATATCGCCCCACCAGATTTATAATCCTTAAGCACTATGTCAAGGTTATTTTTTATTTTCTTAAATAGTTCTGATACATCCTTTCTTATCTGGTATGAAATTCTAGTTCTCTCTATACTTCTTGTGTTGAGGAGGTTTGATTTCTTCGTTATAGGAACCATTACATCAGACTCAACATTTCTATAGTCTTCAATAACCTTGTAGTATTCGTTTATCCTGTCTTTTATACTTACTATACCAGTATATATATCATCAAACTCTTTCTTAACATCAAGCGTCTTTACGGCATCAAAAACTAAACTATACTTTGCTTTAGTTACCAAAACTGGGTGTATGTGAGTATCATAAAATTCAAGTATTGCTTCAGTTATGAAAACCTTATCGTTGTTCTCAACGAATACATTCTTCCTCCTAATACTCTCTTGTATCTTTTTTATGTCTATTGAGTTTATTATCTCAACTCCCTCTTCAAGATAAACTTGTTTCTCGTCTTTAACTTTTTGAGGTGAGGATTTATCTTCGGTTTTAGGTTTATCTTCTTCAACTTTTGAAATACCAAACTTTTCAGTAAGATAACCGATGTGATCATCCTCGGAAATCTCAAGAAACCTTATAAGGTGTTCTGATGTCAATGAAAGTTCCTTACCTATTATGAAATCTATAACTACTTTTAATTTTTGAAAATAGTCAGAAAACAGAAAATCCCAAGCTTTGTAAAACAGCTTCTCTGTCCTTTGGAGGTCTCCTTTAGGAAGATACTGCTGTATTGACCTCAAAGCAGTAGAAATTAAAACCTTTGCTTGGTCTTTGTATGGGTAGAGTATATATAGTTTTTTGAAGATATACTTTATAATGTCTTTTATATCTTGAGGTTTTACTGTAACCTTCGTCTGGGAATATACTTTGATTATACTTTCAGCCTTATGGAAAATCTCATTGTTCGGCAAACTATTCAACCTGTAGATAACTTCGTATCCAACTGGATTTATAGCATTCAAACTTTTCTTGACTAAATTGGAGAGTCTTTCATCTTTTTCAGTCAATAAATAGGACACTATCCTCAAGTCAGTGAATGATCTAGGAACTTCAACTAGTGTATCATTAAAGAACCTATGCTTTAGGTATCCGTTTATCTTTATAGTGCTATTGAAATATGCGTTAATAAAAACTTTAATCCTATCAATCCATGATATCTCAAGAGTATCAGAGGATTTTTGGGTGGTTGATGGTCTAGGCTTTTCAACGCTAGAAAGTTTTTGTTTATGTTGTGGTTTGGGTTGGATTTTTGGAGGTGGCATCTGATTCGTAGATGGTTTCGTTTGCTTCTGTTTTAAGAGCTGTTCTTTGACTCTTTGTCTTAATAATTCCCTTTCAGTCAAAACTTTACCACCTGCTTTCTGAAAATCTTTGAACAACTTTTCCCTTGAATCTTTATCTAACTTATCTACGCCTATGTTATCCTTGGTCTTATCTAATTCTGACATCCTAACAAAATTATACCTATATCGTAATTTGTTTTTCTACTTGTAGAATCTAAAGTTTGTAAGAAAGTTTGGTAAGAATCAAGTGAAAAATCTCCTCTTACATCGTAAAGTAAAGGCAAAGGGGTAAAATGTGACAAGCAAAAACGATAAATTACTTTGTCAAAAACTTTCCATTTGACCTACCTTATAGACAGGAAGGATTTGGAAACTGTATGGATGAGTTATGAGCACGAGGTGTTAAGAATTACTCTTCCAAAAAAATGCCAAACTCTTGATCAAACTTCAGGACTTTTCATTTGAATATAGCACTTGAAATTTTATATAATTACATCGTATGTCAAAGAGTTTGAGAAAACAAAAAGAACATGATACATACATTGACATTGAAGGAATAAGTAGTATGGTGAAACCTAAAATTCTCAAAGTTCTAAGCGATATGGGATATCATCTTCTCAATATGGAATTGAAGCGTGGAAAAGTCCTAACACTGGAGATAGAGATATTTTCAAAGGATAAGAACATATCTCTCAAGGATTGTGAAAAGGTGTCTAATGTTGTATCAAGAGTCCTTGATGTTGAGGATCCGATACCTTTGAGGTATAATCTTGTTGTTAGTTCTCCTGGTGCTAATAGGGTCCTGAAGAATACCAGAGAGTATGAAATGTTCGCTGGTAGAGATGTTGAAGTAAAAGTCAAAAACTTCTCAAGCTACAACTTGACAAAAGATACTTTCACAGCAAAGATTCTAGGCGTTGATGGTGATGTTGTTAAATTTGAGTTTTCTGATAGAGAGGTTTGGATTGACCTTTCTGACATAACCTATGTCAAACTACATTTTGATTTAGGTAAATACTTCGGAGGTGTCTAATTTATGACTTTTGAGAATATAAAACAAATAGTTCAGGCTATGGAGTTGCCTGAAGATATTGTTCATAAGATGCTTGAAAAAGCTCTACTGGCAGGATACAAGAAAGAGTATGGAAAAGATTATGATAATATGGTATTTAGGATAAGTGAGGATGGTAAAAAAGCTGAAATATTAGCAATCAAGGAGGTTGTTGAGGAAGTAAAAGATAGTGTCTTGGAAATATCTTTAGAAAACGCAAAGAAATACAAAGATAACCCAAAGATTGGAGATAAGGTAGAAGTTCCAGTTCTGCCGAGCAAGTTTAGCAGACATGCTATTGATGTGATAAGAAATGTCCTTTTATCACAGAAGGCCGAGATAGAAAGAGATAAGGTGAACTCAATCTTCAAAGCGAAAGTAGGTGATATATTCCTGTGCAAAATTAGCAACATGAAAGGTAGGAATATTGATTTAATCATTGATTTCGGGAATTTTAAGATAGATGGTTTCATACCTTACGAACACCTTATGCCTGAGGACCATAAGTTATTCAAAGTAGGCGATACCATAAAAGCAGTCCTTATTGATATATTCAACCCACAGGATAAACAAGAATCTAACAGAAAGATTAACAGGGATGCAAAACTAATACTATCACGAACTGTTCCTGAATTTGTGAAGAAACTATTTCACAACAATATACCTGAAGTTAGTAAAGGTATAGTTGAAGTTAAAGCAGTAGGTAGAATACCAGGTGAGCGTTCTAAAGTTGCGGTTTATTCAGTATTTCCTGATGTTGACCCCGTTGGTGCCTGTATAGGTGTTGGGGGAAGTAGGATAATGAGTGTATCAAAAGAGATAAGTGGTGAGAAGATAGATGTTGTCTTATGGAGTCCTGATACACAGGAGTTTGCCAAAAATGTGTTCGGCAGATCCTCGGTTCATTCAGTTGAGGAGCGGCAGAACGAAATTCTCATTAGGATTTACGAATCATACTTATATGTCTTGGGTAAAAACTCAATAAATGTAAAGATATTTTCACAGATGGTCGGTAAGGACGTTAAGGTTATGCTCGTTGAGGAGAAAACGAGTCAAAAACCTGAAATATTTATAGAGGAGGAAGAAGTTAACGAAAATACCTATGTTGATTATCTACCTTTTGATAAAGACATACTGGACAAAATAAAGAGTAAGAATATAAAAACTATAGGTATGTTGTTGGAAAGAATGGAGGATCTTAAATCTCTGGGATTTTCTTCCAGAGAGATATCACATATAAACAAGATAGTCAATGAGTATATAGAGGTTGAGGTAGAGGAGGAATAAATGGAGGAGAAAAAGAGGTTTAAAATAAAAATAAAGAAGAAGGTTCAGTCTCAACCGATTGAGACTCCTCAACCTGAAAAGACATTTGATAGCAATGTCTCATCAGACTCCTCTTCAGATAATAGCGTTTCTAGTGAAGTTATCAATAAAGAGAATATTACTACAAGGAAAGATTTTCGTAAAAGAGATAACTTCAAAAGCAATAGATATGTAAGACACGGGGGAGAAAGACCTTACTCCTTCAAAGAAGGAGGAGAAGGGAATGGAACATTAGAGCGAGGTGGTTTGACTAGAGAAAGGAGAGATGAAAGATATTTTGGTAGAGATAGTTTCCAGAAGAACAGAGAAAATAAACAAGGACAGAGAGCAGAAAGAAAGTTCAGCATAAGAGATAAGGTTCAGCCACGACCTACTACCTCAAAAACACTTGTTCAAAAACCTACTATACCTAAGAGACAGATACTGAGACGTCCTAAAAAGGAAGTTGAAAACCTTGAAGTCACAGAGGAGTCTTTTGAATCAAAGCTTGACTCAGAGCTTACAAGGCTTCAAAAACAGAAAGTCTACGCAGTTCCTGAAGAGATAGAGATATACGATGTTATAACTGTTGGTGATCTGGCAAAAAAAATGAATGTCAAAGCTGCTGACCTAATAGAAACTCTTGAAAAACTTGGATTATCAGTGACGATAAACGACAAGATAGATTCAGATACCGCCATCGTTGTAGCAGAGGAGTTTGGAACCAAAGTTATAGTTAAATCTGTATTTGATGAGATAAATGTTCCGGAAGAACCAGATGATCCAAAGAATTTAAAGGAGCGAACACCAGTAGTGACCATAATGGGGCATGTTGACCACGGAAAGACAACATTACTTGATGTAATAAGAAATACCAGAGTAGCACAGTCTGAGACAGGAGGCATAACTCAACACATAGGTGCTTCAGTCGTTGAGATTAACGGCAAAAAGATAACATTTATTGACACACCAGGTCATGAAGCATTTACTGCAATGAGAATGAAAGGTGCAAAAATTACCGACATAGTTGTGTTAGTTGTCGCTGCTGACGATGGAGTAAAGGAACAAACAGTGGAAGCATTGAATCACGCAAAAGATGCTAAAGTTCCTATAATAGTTGCGATAAATAAAATTGATGCCCCAGGTTCAAATCCAGATAGAGTTAAAAATCAACTAAGTGAGATGGGACTAATACCCGACGAGTGGGGTGGTGATACGATGTATGTTGAGGTATCTGCTCTCAAAAAACTAAACATTGATAAGTTACTTGAGGCTATACTACTACAGGCAGAGCTTATGGATCTTAAGGCTGATTTTAAGAAAAGAGGAGTTGGATTTGTTATAGAGAGTAAGGTTGAACAAGGAAGAGGAATTGTTTTTACTGTGATACCCAAAAATGGAGTAATAAGAGTAGGGGATAACTTTGTTGTCGGGATCACTTATGGAAAAGTAAGAGCCATATTCAACGACAAAGGCAATAAAATAAATGAATTGTTACCAGGATTACCTGGTGAGATAATAGGTGCAGATGAACTACCATCAGCGGGAGATAAATTAAACATCGTTGAATCAGAGGATATTGCTAAAAGTATATCTGAAAAGAGAAAATACTATTCAAAGATAGAGAATACAAAAAGTTTAAAGAGTAGTAAAAACCTTTTTGAGGAAGTTAAGGAGATTAAATATATTATCAAGGGTGACGTTTTTGGAAGTGTTGAGGCTATAAAATACTCACTTGAGAAACTTTCAACAGATGAGACAATTATCAGAGTTATACACTATGGCGTAGGTCAGGTCAATGAAAGTGATGTTATGCTTGCATCTGCAGGAGGTGCTTCAATAATAGCGTTTAGAACTAAAGTTGTCCCCAAAGCGAGTGAGATTGCTGAAAAGGAGAAAGTAAGAATAAGGAAGTATAATATCATTTATGAGATAATAGAAGATATTAAGAAAGAGATGAAAGGTATGAAAGAACCAACATTTGTTGAGAAAATTCTGGGAACCGCTGAAGTTAGGAAAGTCTTTAGAATAAGTGGTGTTGGTAATGTGGCAGGATGTTATGTAAAAGAAGGAGTAATCCAGAGAAAAGCTAAAGTGAGAATATACAGAGATAATTCACTAGTTTTTGACGGTCAGATATCTTCATTAAAACATCTCAAAGATGACGTTAGTGAAATAAAGGCAGGACTTGAATGTGGTATATCCTTTAAAAACTTTGAGGATGTAAGGGAAGGAGATACGATAGAATGTTACGATATTTTTGAGGATGCTTAGTATTTGAGTTTTTTTATTATGCACTTAAATCTTTATAATTATTGTATTATTAGGAGGTAAATATGTTAGGACAAAAGGTCAGCATGGAGAACCTCAAGGAAATGGCGAAAGATATAAGAGAGAAAATACTGATAATGACACACAATGTTAATAGTGGTCATCCTGGGGGTTCTTTATCTCTGGTTGAAATAATGCTATCACTGTATTTTTACAAGATTAGGTATAATCCTAAGGATCCAAATTGGGAAGATAGGGATAGAGTTGTAATTTCAAAAGGACATGCAACTCCTGTAGTTTATCTTACATTAGCGAAGGCTGGCTTTTTTGAGGAAGAAGAGGTGATGAAAGGTTTTAGAAGGCTAGGTTATAACTTTCAGGGACATGTATACACTGGTGTTCCCGGGGTTGAGTTTAGCACAGGCTCATTGGGACAGGGGTTGTCAGCAGGTATCGGTATGGCACTCGCGGCAAGATATAAGAATAAAGATTATAATGTTTATGTAATACTAGGTGATGGTGAGGTTCAGGAAGGAAGCATTTGGGAAGCGGCTATGTTTGCATCATTCCATAAGATTAATAACTTGTGTGCTATAATTGATTATAACAAGATACAGCAAAATGGTTTTGTGAATGAAATCTTGAGTATAGAGCCTCTTAAGGACAGATGGGAAGCTTTTGGCTGGAACTACATAGAGATAGATGGGCACAACTTTGACGAAATTTTTCAGGCTTTGGATGCATTTGAATCAAGTAAAGTATCTGGAAAACCTACAGTAATAGTATCCAATACAATTAAAGGTAAAGGAATTTCATTTATGGAGTACAATAATGCTTTTCACGGGCGAGCCCCAACAAAAGAAGAACTAGACAGAGCACTACAAGAACTTAGAGGAGGTAACCATGGGTGATTTACAAGCAAAACCTACTAGAGACGGATTTGGTGAAGAGTTATTAAACCTTGGATACGAGAATGAGAATATAATAGTTCTCTCAGCCGATGTTGAGGATTCAACTAGAGCAGAGTATTTTAAAAAGAAGTTTCCTAATAGGTTTTATAATGTTGGAATAGCAGAACAGAACTTGGTTGGAATCTCTGCAGGCTTGGCAAAAGAAGGATTCACAGTTTTTGCAACATCGTTTGCAGTCTTTCTAACAAACAGAGCTTATGACTTTATAAGAATATCTGTATGTTATAATAATCTGAATGTGAAGTTGTGTGCATCTCACGCAGGACTTATGATAGGAGAAGATGGTGCGACTGCCCAATCACTTGAGGACATTTCTATAATGTCTGTATTACCAAATATGAGAGTTGTTTGCCCTGTTGATTATATTGAGACGAAGAAGATAACTAGATACATAGCAAAGGAATTCGGACCATTCTACATGAGACTTGGTAGAACCCCTTATCCAATTGTTACCTCTGAAAGTGATGTGTTTGAATTTGGTAAAGGTAGAGTCTTGATGGAAGGTGAGGATCTTACAATTATATCATATGGTGTAACAGTTTCAGAAAGTTTAAAAGCCTCGGAGGAACTGAGGAAGGAAGGGATAAGTGCAAGGGTCATCAATATGAGCACTATAAAACCATTTGATGAAGAGATTGTCCTCAAGTCTGCTGAAGAAACCGGAGCGATAATGGTTGTTGAAGAACACGAAGTCATAAATGGACTTGGAAGCATGATAGCGAGATTCCTAGCTACAAAAAAACCTATACCTATGGAATTTGTTGGTGTAAATGACGAATTCGGGGTTTCTGGAAAACCTTACGAATTACTTGAGCGGTTTGGATTAGACTATAAATCTATCAAAGAAGTAGCGAAAAGATTAATCAAAAGGAAGAAATCTTAGTTCTTCTCGTAGTGAAAATAGTCAAAATATAGGTTTCTAGTGTAATACTGTATATCATAAGATTTAAAGTATGTATTTATTCTAACTTCAAACTCCCTTGGTGTCTGAATATTAACTCTTCCTACTTCAGAACCTTCTAACTTAAAAACTATACTGTTATAACTAGCATCTACTGTGATAAGTATCTTATTAGTTAGGTTTACATTGTTCGTGTAGGTAGATGTTATGTTCGTTAGGGGTGATACCACTTCGTACTGTAGAACTCCTACATTGTATATAGAAGAAAAGAAAACACTTATAGAAACTCTTAAATTATCTCTGCGGGAATAAATCTCTAGTTCTGATGCTACATTAGTCTGGTAATTCTCAAGATAAACAGAAAACCTACCTCTTGGAAACTCAACCACAGATTGTATACCACCTGTGTCCGAAGTATTAGCAGGTATCACTATGACCAGATTACCATTTGAGATGATAGAGTTCTCTCTCTTGAGCTGAGAAAACCCAATAAATACTTCTCTTTTATCCCAGATTTTGGTATCAAATGTTTGGAAATCATCAAATAAAAAATCCTTATCGTAGAGTTTGTTTTGCTGTTCAAAAATGGGATTACATGATAGAACTAATATAGATAGGATGATAACTAACAGTATCATCATAAAACTACATAAAGTATAATAAAGGATTCGTTGAGTTTCAATTAACGGTCTCAAAAATATATAGTTTAGTTATAAGTTTATCTTTATATCGTAGTTCCTTTCAGGACTGGGTGAACCTCCTCATAACAAGCATCTAAAGACTATCTTGAACTAAAATTTCACAACTTACGGACATTATTTATACCTGAAATGGTGATTAATCAAAAATCTAGGATCTTGTCTTACTCATCTAATGAAAGTTGAGATTTATTAATTTCTTTAGTAAAATGTTGTTTTTGGGGAAGTTATTATATAAAATATTCATCAAGACGGAGGGAATTATGGAAGTCGCAACTGAGATAGTTGGTAATGATATTGTCAAGGTTAAAGTTAAAGGAGAATTGAGTATATTTTACATTGATCCCTTTGAAAGTGTAGTTCAAAAGAATATAATTGACGGCAAAGTCAAGTTTATTTTTGATTTAAGAGAAGTAACATACATTGACTCTATGGGGATTGGCCTTTTATCCATAGCAGCTAATAATGCCTTCCAAAAAGGTGAGAAGGTTGTAGTTATAGTAACAAACCCTAAGATAAAATATACATTAAATGTATCCAGACTACATGATGTAATAAGTATAGTGGAGTCAGAAGAAGAAGCACTAAAATTATTCGGAAAGTAGTCTATGGTCTTCAAGAAAAAAATCCTATCTACCTTTTCTGATTTAAAAGATCTTGAAAATGATATTGAATGGTTTATGAAGATCAACAGAATACCAGGTAGTGAAGTCTATGATGTGAAAATGGCAATTCATGAGTATATACTAAATATTATGGAACACGGATACCATTGGAGTCAAGACAAAGAAATAATATTAGAAGCATCAATTGAAAAAAGTGATAATAACCTAGAAATAAATATAACTATTCAAGACTTCGCACCAAAGTTTGAGATATCCAAGGAAAAGATATTAAAATCCGTTAATAACAGAAGCTTCAGAGGGAGAGGATTACTAATGATAATGACATTCATTGATGACCTTATCTACGATAGTTCTTTTGAGGAAGGAAATAGAGTAATTATGAAGAAATCTCTGAAAATCACTTCATAGCAATTCTATGAGATGTTTGACTACATCAAAAATACTGAATACACCGATAACTTCTCCGTTTTTGTTAACCACAGGGAGCTTTCTTCTGTTCTTTGCTATCATTAGCTTTAGAGCATCCTTTATTAACATATCCTCTTGTAAAACAATTTCTTCCTGTTTCTCAATTATATCTTCAACTACGACATCCTTTGCCTTGTCCTGAGCGAAGATATATTTCACCAGGTCCGTAGCATATATCATACCGACAGGTCTGTCTTTATCAAGAACTATAACCCCACTTATCTTTGACTTTATCATCTTGTCAACAACCTTTGTCAAAGTATCTTTGATACCGACATGATATACAGGAGTAACCATAAGATCCCTAACTTTCATCTTTGAAAGATCCATATCGCCCCCTTAATCTAAGTATAACTAAATTTTGTAATAAATCACAAAGTAGAATCAAAGTATCAAACATTCTATATTGCTTCCGAACATTGTTTTAGGTATAATTCAGATTATGAAAATAGGTTTGTTATTATGTTTATATTTTGCTTCTATTTTGGTTTGTCAACAAGGTCTCTCTCAAGAAACCGTTTTCTTAACTAACTATAACCCTTATACTAACAAAACATACCTGATAACAAACTTCTCCTACAGAGGTATAACGCTAGGTATGGTGAAGAGTAATGTTGAAAGAATAATTGAAGAAGACGAATTCCTTGAGATAGATGAAAGTAGTTATCTAGGATTTTTTGACAAAGAAAAACCGTTTATGCTCAAAGCACTTTCTCTCCCATATATCAAATCAATCTACTTCATATTTGATAAAGACATTCTTTTCAACATAATAATAAGTTTTAATCCTTCAATATACTCATACTCTGAGCTCTTGAGAGAAGCAAAGAGAAAGTATGATGCACCGACTGATGAGTATCCAGATTTCGCAGTTTGGAGTTTTGGAAACTATGAATTGAGAGTTGAAAAACCTTCGGTTGTCAAATTCTTCCTTATAACTGAGGTAAGTAATATTACAATAAGGGCTTACGAGTCAAGTAGGAGAATAAAAGAAAAGTCAGAATATAGCAAAAGAGAACTCTTTCCATTCAAGTAGTATTTATCTCTAACTCGCAATTACTTCAGATTTGGTATTAGAATGTATGTAGTATGAACCTGTCTCTTATCAAAAGAGGTGTTATTGAGATAATATCCGAGAGTGAGTTGGTCTCAAAAATAGAGAGGAAAGGAAGTTTAAGAGTTAAGTTTGGTGCTGATCCATCTGCTCCTGACCTTCATCTTGGACATACTGTTCCCTTAAGAAAACTCAGGCATTTCCAAGAACTTGGACATACCGTTGTATTCATAATAGGTGATTTCACAGCTATGGTTGGAGACCCTTCAGGTAGGAATACATCTAGAAAACGATTATCAAGAAGCGAAGTTATAGAGAATGCTAAAACCTATCAGGAGCAAGTTTTTAAAATATTGGATAAATCCAAAACGGAAGTAAGGTATAACAGCGAGTGGTTTGATAGGATAACCTTCGAAGAGATACTAAACTTGACTAGTAAATATACCGTTGCAAGAATGCTAGAAAGAGACGATTTTGAGAAGCGATACAAAAGCGGTAATCCAATATCTGTAATGGAGTTTCTATACCCACTTATGCAGGGGTATGACTCTGTTATGGTAAATGCAGACGTAGAGATAGGTGGAACAGACCAAAAGTTCAATTTGCTCGTCGGAAGAGAACTACAGATAGAATACGGTCAAGAACCTCAAGTTGTTATTACTTTACCACTACTTGAAGGAACTGATGGTGTTAGAAAGATGAGTAAAAGTTTTGGGAATTATATAGGTATAAACGATAATCCTTCCGATATGTTTGGAAAAATTATGTCAATACCAGATAACCTCATACTAAAATACTTTGAACTTCTTACTGATGTTAGCATAGAAGAGATCCAAACACTCAAGCGAGATATGGAAAATGGGGCAAATCCCAGAGATATAAAAGCAATGCTTGCTAGAGAAATTGTCTCTTTCTTCTACGGAACTGATACAGCAATTAAGTCCAATGAAGAGTTTGATAGGATATTCAAAGAAAAACAGATACCAAGTGATATTGAGGAAAGGGAATTAAAAACTGGAGAGTATAACCTAGTTAGCCTACTCTCAGAGATGGAACTGGTTCCTTCAAAAAGTGAGGTTAGAAGGCTGATACAAGGAGGAGGGGTATATATAGATGGAGAGAGAGTTAGAGATATAAATTACCTTCTAAAACTAGAGAAAGAAGTAGTCGTAAGGATAGGTAAAAGGAAGTTTGTCAAACTAATACCTAGATAGAAGGAGTCATTGTTCTTTACAGTCTCAGTGATGCTTTTTTGAATAAAATTGTTTCTTTGAAAGAATGTTATCCTTATAGATATACTCATCTTATGTTTTCAGGAATAATCAAACACACAGGTATCATCGTTAAAGGACTATATGGTAAAAGAGATGGTTATATTTCAGTAGAGAGCAATGGAATACCTGAATTAACTTATGTTGGAGGTAGTGTTGCTGTTAATGGTGTTTGTTTGACTGTTGTTGAAAAGACAGGAAACTCTCTATCATTCTTCGTAAGTTATGAAACTTCGGAGAGAACTACACTATCCCAACTGGAAGAGGGAACAATAGTAAATCTTGAATTACCAGCAACACCTTCAACATTCCTAGACGGTCACATCGTGCTAGGACACATTGATACTGTAGGTAAGGTTACTACGATAGAGAAAGTTGAGAGGTCTTATAAACTTACTGTATCCATTCCTAGACATTTTATTAGGTATATCGTGTACAAAGGTTCGGTAGCAATTGACGGAATTAGTCTAACAGTTTATGAACTTGATGACGATAACTCAACTTTTTCAATAGCAGTCATACCGTCCACATACGAAATGACTAACATAAAGCAACTAAGAGTTGGAAATCCTGTGAATGTTGAATTTGATGTAATAGGAAAATATGTAGAGAGGTTCTTCCTATTAGGAAGAAACCCCTTAACAGATGGAAGCAAGAACAGTCTGCTTGACAAACTGAAAAAGTTTATGGATTACTAGGTTACATCATGTACTGGTATATTATACCTACTCCATACTCATATACCATTACTCCACCGAGCCATCCTTGATAGAGGAGTAGCAAACATGAGAACGCTAATGCCGATACATAAATCCATCTAATAAGTGACTTAATTTTTTCTTCTTTGATAAACTCATATAATATCCTCAACCCCAGAATACCTATGAATATGACACCCAGTGTTATTCCTAATATCTCGTGTGCTTCATACAATTCATGCGCTTCTTTTATAGTAGGTTCTTGCATATTGTAGTAGATATATAGACCACTAGCAGTAGCTAGCAAAACTCCTCCCGTTGCTACTATTACCATAATAAGTTCCACCACATCTGGCTTTCTTCTTATGATCAAATAAACAAATTCAACAATCAAAAGGAATATGGGAAAACCTATTCCGAAATGGCTTGTAGGTGGATGTATCTTCGTTATAGATGGATAAACCTGTATCCTCTCAACTTCAGACGCTGGTATCTTATCTTCAGCAGCAAAAATGCTACTAGCTAGCCCTATCAGTGTGATAAAAACCAACGCAAAAACTAATATCCCTCTCATAACAACCCTCCATAGATATTATTATTTTAAAAGTGTTCGTGGTAACCTTTGTAGTATGCGTAAGGATGCCAATCCTTGTGAATTTCAATATGATCCTTCTTGAAGTTATTACTCATAACAGGTGTATCAGTAGCACTCCATTCAAGAGAAGGTGAATGCCACGGGTTCTTTGGTGCTTTTTGTCCGCTTCTTAGGGATACAATAATGTTTATCAAGAACAAAACTATTCCTACAAAGAGTAAAACAGAACCGAATGTCTGTATCTGGTTTATCAAAACCCATTCAAGAATATTTGGATAATCCGCATATCTTCTTGAAATTCCTAGAGTTCCTGAGAATGTCTGAAAGAAATAGAAGATATTTGAACCTATGAAAGCAAATATGAAGGACCAGACGCCAAGTTTTTCGTTATACATCTTACCTGTGACCTTCGGGAACCAGTAGAGTATCCCTGCTAGTGCTGCGAATGTAACAGACATACCTAGAACATAATGGAAGTGTCCAACAACAAACATTGAGTCTGTCAATCCTAGGTTCGCTGAAACCATTGAGAGTAGAACACCCGTCAATCCTCCTATCAGGAACATAAAAAGACCACCTAACACAAATAACATAGGTGCTGTAAGTCTTATTGCCCCTTTATACATCGTAGCAAGCCAGTTGAATATCTTTATCCCAGTAGGAACTCCAACCAGTATTGTTGTATATGAGAATAAGACTCTAGCCCAATCTGGTATTCCTGCAGCAAACATGTGGTGTGCCCAAACTAGAAAACCTATCAGTGCTATGAGATATATCGCCAGAACCATTGATACATATCCGAATATAGGTTTTCTGGACATTGTCGCTATAACTTCTGAATATATACCAAACGCTGGAAGCATCATAACATAGACGGCAGGATGAGAGTAGAACCAAAATATATTCTGGTATAGCAACGGGTCACCTCCAATCTCAGGATTGAAGAAGTTTGTCCCTATATACCTATCAAGAAATAATAATGTCACGGCACCGAGAAATGACGGAACTCCGAACAACTGTATGAGATTAGCCCCTAATATGGTATGAGTGAATAAGTTCATCTTTCTAAAACTTAATCCTTTAGTCCTCATTGATATTATCGTTGCTACGAAATTAACAGAACCAGCAGTTGCAGCTATACCGTAAAGAAGTATTATTATTGAGTAATAAGCAACTGGTCCCGCATTTGGATTACTAGCAAACGGTGGATATGCTGTCCATAACATTTTTATCCAATTTCCAGGTATAGCAGTAAGCAGAACCATTACACTAGCACCTAGAAAGACCCAATAGCTAAAGGCGTTCAATCTTGGAAAAGCAACATCTTTAGCACCTATCATAAGAGGTATAAGAAAATTACCAAAAGCACCAGTCCATACCGCAACAGCCCACCACAAAAGCATAAGTGTTCCATGTCCTGTAAGTAGATAGTTATATAAGTCTGCACCTTCCTGTCCTGCTATACTAGGTAATTGAATACCGGGGTTTGTAAGCTCATACCTTATCAACATTCCCATCATTCCTGCTAGCAAGAAGAATATAAAAGATGTGAAAAAATATAGGATACCTATCTTTTTGTGATCTGTCGTGAATATCCAGTCTTTTAGTCCTCCAGAATACCAAGGTTTAACTTCCTTATGTTGATGTCTAGATTCTTCACTTGTTCCTTCGGATGTAATACCTGGCTCTAAATCTTCAGCTCTTTCCTCCATATACAAACCTCCATAAATGAAACTATTTTTGTTCAAGCCACTTATTAAATTCCTCTTCGCTTACAACTTTCAATACTGCTATCATATACGAGTGCCAGCTACCGCAGTATTCCCTACAGAAAGCATAGTATTCTCCTTCTTTATTTATCTGAAACCACATATATGTTATCCTTCCCGGGACAGCATCTTCGGTTATCATTGCTGGTTGAACATAGAACGAGTGAATAACATCTCTAGATGAGAGTAAAACCTTTATCTTTTTACCAACAGGTAAATAGAATTTTTCACTATCATCCTTTTCAAAAGGTTTTTCGGTATTAAAGTAAGTTGATACAACTTTGCCATTAGGATACTCAATTTCCCATCCCCACATAAACGCGGTTATCTTAACTTCTAGTGCGTCAGCAGGTAATGTTCTTTGATACATAAAGTTTGCAAAAGATAGTGTAGCAAGAAACAAAGCAAGTATAGTAGGTATCGCAATCCAAACAACTTCCAAGGCAGTATTACCTTCTATGTGTGCTCCTTCCTCATTTTTACCTTTAACGTATCTGTATCTTATAACGATATAAATTCCTACCAACAATATTCCTACGAAGAATATAATTGAGAATATCAACCAAATAGTGTAAGAGTTATCCCAATACGCTCTTGGTTGTGCTATAATTTCGGTAGTCCCCAAGAAGGGGAATACCATCTTTGATATAAGGTCTAATATGCTTGATATCAAATCTTGGTTCATTGTGTATTCCTCCTCTTAACGATAATAGAGGTTACTAATGTTAAAACAACTAGGAGTGCTCCAAGACCCCCAAAAACCACAGTAGGATTGAGTTCATAGCCCCTTATATTGCTATCGTATGTATAGCAAACCAAGAACGCTAGATCTATCACCGAGTTTATTGTAAATTTTCCAATACTGGCTTCAGCCAGTGCGAGATTTATATTCTGTTCTTTCGGATTTGAACCTATTAGATACCTTACTATCTTTCCTTCTGGCGAGAGGAATATCAAAACAAGAGTATGAACGAAAGTATTGTCCCTTTTGGAAAAGAAAAATTTGAACCCCGTTGAATTAGTAAATATACCGACGCTTTCTGATGTTAGAATACCATACTTTACTCTCTTATCCGTGTAGTCACCGTAATGTGATTCTCTAAAGTGAATCATATCTTCAACAGTATCATTACTGTCAAATGAAAGAACCAAGAGATTAAAATCTCTGTTTATTCTACTAATGTTCCTGAGAGTTGTGCTAAGTATTATAGGGCATCCTGTCATACACTTGTAGAAGAGAGGCAGTATTATGGTAGGTTTATCCTTTATGAATTCTCTTATTGAGTGTGTAGTCCCATCCTCAAGCACAAATTTAAAATCTTTTATGATCTTACCTATGTAATATTTCTCTTCTATTATCATCACACTAGGGTCTAAGAATGAGACTGGCTGTCTTGCCGAAGGTGTAGAGAAAGCATTTATGGATAATGTTATCAGAATGAGTATCCAAACAAACCTCATTCTAGAACCTCCCATAGCCGCCTACTATATAAGCGGTAGAAGCAACGAAAAGCCAAGCAATATCAACGAAATGCCAGTATAAACTACACGCTTTTATAGGCGTTATGTATCCTGATGCTTTTGAAGAATTTATGAGTAGGACAAGTTGTATTAGGATACCAACCAAAACGTGTGATGCATGGACTCCTGTGAGTGAATAAAAACCTGTTCCAAATATACTAGCAGATATTGTAAAACCTTCTTCCCAAAGGTGTGTCCATTCGTAGATGTGTAAGACTAGAAACAGAGTTCCAAGAAGCATGGTAGCAACAAGCCATAACCTATAAGAGTTTATATGGTTATGTTCTAGTGCTTTTTCTGCTTTCCATATAGTATAACTTGAAGCCCATAGTATAAGTGTAAGTATTCCAACGAGATAGTAGTTGAACTTCGGTATTGTTTGAACCCATTGCTCAAAATACTGAACTCTAGATGATATAAATGACACTATTATCACTCCGAATATCACAACCTCCGCACATATAAACCAGATGATACCTCGCGTGCCAAGCTTTTCGTCGTGCCCAATGTAGAATATTTCTTTAGCCCAACCCGCTGAACTGAATATTATTACCGCTATGCTCATACCGATGAGCATTACTCCCACTATCTGTATCTCATAAACGAAGTAGAATATGAAACCAAGAAGAACAAAGAACACTGAAATACCTGCTATAAAAGGCCATATACTCGTATGGTGTTGATGGGCATCTAAACTTTTTATACGATTTTCCATAGAATAAAAATATTAACCAAAATGTAAGTAAAATTCAAGGTAATATTATTCGTAAAATATTCTTTGCCAATTTTAAACTCTAAGAAATAACAAAGATTATATACCTTACTAGTATTATATCAATCCTAAATTTTAGACTTTACTAGCAGTTTTTTTAATTTTCTTGTCATTAACGAGTCTTATCCCTTAATATGATAGAAAGGAGACAAGTATGGACATAGTAGTGAAGGATTACAGGGATTTTGTGAAGGACAAAGGTGATGCATTAATTGTATTCAGCTATGAGGGAGAAGATATTGAGAACATTTACATACCTTCGGTAACCAAACTAATAAGAAGTGTACTAAAATCAGAGAATTTCACATCAAAATTTGGGGAAGTGTTAGTTATTTATAAAAATTCCATACCTAACAAAGCAAAGTTCAGTAAAATACTTGTGATAGGTTGTGGTAACAGGAGTAAAATGAGTGTAGATGCTGTGAGGAGATTAGGAAGTGTAATATCAAAGAATACTACAAAATACAACTATTCCTCCGTTTTGATAACTAGTGGATGGTATGTGAAAGGGCTTGATAAACAACTTTCGTTCAGGGCACTCTTGGAAGGTATTCTGTTAGGAACTTATAAGTTTGATAGGTTTCTATCAAAAAAGGAAGATAAAATAGTGGTTCTTGAAAGGGTAGTTATTCAAAAGCCAAAGAGGTTGGAGTTAGATTACGAGAAGACTATAGATAGGGTTCGTATAGTAGTTGAAGGAGTGTTTTTTGCTAGAGACCTTCAGAACACACCATCAAATGTTGCAACTCCTACCTACATCGCTAATATTGCTAAGGAAGAGTGTAGTAAAGTTGGTGTAAAGGTAAAGATAATAGATAGAAAAGAAGCGGAAAGTCTTGGAATGAACCTTTTTCTTGCGGTTGCAAAAGGAAGTGCTGAAGAACCTAAATTTGTCGTTATGGAGTATGAAGGTGGAGGAGATAAATGGTATGGATTGGTTGGTAAGGGTGTAACTTTTGACACAGGTGGTATATCTCTTAAACCATCTGAGAAGATGGAAGATATGAAGTTTGATATGAGTGGTGCAGCTGCGGTTATAGCATCAGTTGTGACGATTGCTAAACTCAAGATGAAGGTTAATGTGGTTGGGATAACACCTCTAACCGAGAATATGCCGGGTGGGAGAGCAACAAAACCTGGAGATATAGTGAGGGGTATGGGTGGAATATATGTGGAAATTATCAATACTGATGCAGAAGGACGACTCATAATGTCTGATGCATTTGAATACATAAAGAGGTATAAACCAGAATTCGTTATAGACATTGCTACACTTACAGGAGCTTGTGTTGTAGCCTTGGGTCATGAAGCAGCAGGGCTTATGGGGAACGATGATAGATTGAAAGAGATTGTAAAAAAATCTTCAGAAAGAACCTATGAAAGGGTATGGGAATTGCCACTTTGGGATGATTACGATGAGTACATAAAGAGCAATTTTGCTGATGTTAAGAATGTGGGGAACAGATATGCCGGCGCAATAACTGCTGCTGCATTTATGAAGAAGTTTGTAGATTATCCTTGGTGCCATCTTGATATCGCAGGTGTCGCTTACACAGACAAGGAGAAGTATTATATATCAAAAGGAGGAACAGGTTTTGGTGTTAGATTATTTGTTGACTTACTAGAAAACCTCTCAGAGTGAAATGAGAGTCTTACTGATAACTCCATCCAGAATTGTTAGAGACACTTTTATATCTCAACTTATACCTAGGGGAATTGTGTTATCATGGTGTGAGAATATAAGCAATGTAATAAAGAAAATAAAGGAAAGCAATCAGTCATTTGATGTTATCGTGATAGAAGTCGTGAGTAAGTATGATGTAACTAGTTTCTTAAGTATTTTTAGAGAACTTGAGTTAAAGGGAGCAATAGTACTATACACCGAAATACATACTCCTAGCGAAGTGTATGAATACTTAAAGCTGGGTGTGTCTGGTTTTTTACAGAAACCTCTTGTTACAAACAACATATTTACAGTCGTATCTAAAGCATACGAACATTTCAAGGGAGCACCACCAGAAAGGAAAGTTGTCAGAGTTGAACTTAAAGAGGGTGAAGGAACGGTAGAGTTTGTGTCTACATCTGGGATAAGAGTTATAGCCAGTATAGTTGACTTGAGTGTTGGAGGTTTGGCATTTTCTTATACTTCCAAGTTTGAGGATGCATTCTTTGAGGGGGATGAAATTTCTAGATTGAGAATAATACTCAAAGATGAGGAGACCTACGCAAAAGGTAGAATAAAAGCCAAGATCTCTGACAAGAGAATTGGTATAATAGTCTTTACCCAACTTAACTTGGATACAATACAGAAAATATCAAAATTTATATTCTTAAAGATATCAACATAGTTGGTATGTATCTCTTAATCAAGATTGAACAAAAATGAATTTATGTTTGGTATTTCCAAAATGTTAATCTTAGGAATGTGTTTTTTACAATCTGTTGTATATTTATATTCTGTTGTCTCTAGACATTATTCAGAAATATTGAAAATCTTATTCTTCAATTTTTGAAGTGTCTAGGGTGTGGTTTATAATATTCTTGGAGAAAGGGTTATTTATGTGTGGAATAGTAGGATACATTGGTGATAGGTCTAATCCTGTTGAAATAGTGATGGAGGGTCTTAAGCAACTTGAATATAGAGGCTATGACTCTGCTGGTGTGGCTTTTGTAAGGGATGGTAAGTTTGAGACGTATAAAGAGGTTGGTAAAATCTCAAATCTTGAGGAAAAGATAAAGGGTATTGATATATCAAATATTAGGAGTATTTGTGTAGGTCATACGAGATGGGCTACACATGGTGGTGTAACAGTTCATAATGCTCATCCTCACATAAGTAATGATGGTAAGACTATTCTAGTTCATAATGGAATTATAGAAAACTATGCGATTCTTAAGGAAATGCTTACAAAGAAGGGTTATAAGTTCTATAGTCAAACAGATACTGAAGTCATAGTTAACCTAATAGAAGAACATATCAAAGAAGGTAACTCGTTTGAAGATGCAGTCATACTAGCGGTTACTGAGCTTAATGGAACATTCGGTCTTGTAATATCTCATATAGGAGAAACGGATAAGTTGATAGCTGTCAGAAAGGGTAGTCCTATCGTTATAGGTGTTGGGGATGATGAGAGTATAATAGCGTCAGATATAAACGCAATTGTAAAGCATACCAAGAATGTTATATACCTTGACGATGGTGAGATAGCTATCGTCAAAAAAGATGAGGTAATCACTAAGAATTTCACAGGAAAGGATATAAAGAAAGATATTTTCGTGATAGACTGGGAGATAGAACAACTAAATAAAGGTGGTTATCCACACTACATGCTTAAGGAGATATTTGAACAACCTACCGCTATTGAAAACTGTATAAGAGGTAGATTGCTTGAGGATGAGGGGAGTGTTAAGCTTGGGGGTATCGCCAAGTTAGAACCCTTTATACACAAGATAAGAAAGTTTGTTTTCATCGGTTGTGGAACTGCTTATTACGCTGGGTTGGTTGGGAAATACCTTATGGAAAACATAGGTGACACATTGTCTGAGGTTGACTATGCTTCAGAATTCAGATACAGAAACCCAATGGTTGGACCTAGAGATGTTGTTGTTGCTATAACGCAGTCTGGTGAGACTATGGATACACTTGAGGCGTTGAGGGAAGCGAAGAGAAAAGGATCAACTACAATTGGTATAGTTAATGTTGTTGGAAGCAGCATTGCAAGAGAGGCAGGAATGGGGATATATATACACGCTGGACCTGAAATAGGTGTTGCTTCTACTAAAGCATTTACAAACATGATTGTAGCATTAACAATGTTGAGTATAATGGTTGGTAGAAAGAAGAGGCTTGGGCTTTTTGAAGGAAAGGAGATTGTTTCTGCTATGAAGAAGTTGCCTGAACTCGTTGATTACACCCTTAACACGACAGAGAATGTTGTGAAAGATCTGGCAAAGGAATTCTACAAGAGTAGAAACTTTCTATACCTAGGAAGGCATTATAATTATCCAATTGCTCTTGAGGGAGCTTTGAAACTTAAGGAAATATCATACATACACGCAGAGGGATACCCATCCGCAGAGATGAAACACGGTCCTATTGCTCTCATAGATGAAAATATGCCTGTTGTTTTCATAGCAACTAAAGGTTCTTTGTATGACAAGATTATAAGCAACATTCAAGAAGTTAAGGCTAGAAATGGTGTAGTTATATCCATAGTTAACGAGAATGATAAGGAGGTTTCAAAAATATCCGACTATGTTATAACAGTTCCAAGTATCATTGAACCACTATCACCTATAATAAATGTTATACCATTACAACTATTCGCATACCATATTGCTGCTATAAAAGGTTTGGATGTGGATAAACCAAGAAATCTCGCAAAAAGTGTGACGGTTGAATAAATAATTATATCTCAATTACAACGACAGAAACTGCTACCAATTCTGTATGTGATATTGATATTTCAATGTTTTTAGCTTTTAGAGAATCAAATATCTCCTTTGTTTTCCCGTATAGGTTTATGTATGGTCTTCCTGATTGTTCGTTGAGAATCTCAACCTCTTTGAAGTTTATAATACCAGTTCCCAGTGCTTTAAAGAATGCTTCCTTACCAGCAAACCTACCAGCAAGATTGAGTAAGAACTTTTCGTGCTTCATAACATATTCCTTCTCTTTAGGTGTTAAAATCCTATCAATAAACTTCTCACCTTTCCTTTCATAAAACTCCTTTACCCTGGATATGTCAGATACATCGACTCCTAATCTTATCATATTTGATATGATAGTGAATAATTCTTTTGGGTTTTTACAATTTTGTGCAGATGTAAAATTGTCAAGTAGTCAAAAGTTTGTATAAAATTAAGTATGTATGAAAGTATCAATAGACGAATTGATAACTTTGAAGGAGAAGTATGAGGACAGCGTTCCTCTCATATATGCTAAGGACATATATTTTGAAGATAGATTAACAAAGTCAGATATAAAGATATTTCAAGGAACTACTTTTGACCAGTCTCACTATGAAATACTATCTAGGAACAATATAAAGGAAGTTGATATAGTGTTTTCCGAACTTTTGCTAGCAAAACTATCTAGCAACTTCCCTGACAAGTATCGTCCTCCTACTTACATAAAGAGTTTTATAGACTTTGACAGGTATATATCGGCGATAGATGATGCAAACAGGCTTAGTAAGAGGAAGAGATTTGTATTGTCTGCAACTGAGATAGTTTCAAAGAATCAGATTGTCCTAAGGTATAATGAAGATATAACCTTTGAAAAATGGAATAAGCTAAAGACTTACATAGACAAAAAGGCAGAAATACCTTTTTATTCCTCTGAAAGAGGGATTATGATAGTAACACTTACAAATGCTAATGATAGTAATTATCTACAGAAATTCTTTCTACATTCAGAGGCTGTTGCACTATTCGTTGAGAAGGTCAATAAGTTGAATTTTGTGATAGCACCTGACCTAAACACTCAAACTGATATATTTACAGCAACAAAAGAGGAAGAAGTTCTTGAAAAGTATATGAAAACTAACATCAGGCTTATAGTGATAGTTGATAAAGTGATAGATGAAAAATACAAGAATATGATAGTCAAGCTGAGAACATACGATAGGTTTGTTAGACTCTCAGGGATAACTGAACTGTCGCCTGTAAATGAGATTGATGTGTTGAAAGTTGTCAAAAAATCCTATTTGTCAGAGCCCTACATGGAACTCAAGTAGATCATAGAAATCTTTTGGGTAAAAGATTCAAATCTATTTTTTAGTTATCTTTATCTCTTTCATTTTGGCTTCTTTACCTACTTTTTCCCTAAGGTAGTATAGTTTTGCTCTTCTTACTTTGAACCTTCTTACAACTTCTACTTTTGCAATCAGTGGAGAGTAGTATGGAAATATTTTTTCAACCCCAACTCCGTAAGATACCTTTCTAACTGTAAATGTTTTTGAGAGACCACTTCCTCTTATTGATATAACAAGTCCTTCAAATATCTGTATTCTATCTTTACCGTCGGCTTCTTTTATTATTTGATGAACTCTAACTTGATCACCCACTCTAAAATCGTCATAATCCTTACTCGGTCTGAACTTATTATTGACATAATCAATAAGGTTTGACATAGATACCTCCTTTTACTTCATAACTGTTTCTACAAGTTTCTTGAAAGCGGACTTATCCTCAATAGCCATGTTTGAGAGAGCTTTTCTGTTGATGGATATTCCTTTTTTCTTCAAAAGTCCCATAAACTTGCTATATGATAATCCATACTCCCTAACAGCATTGTTTATTCGTATTATCCAGAGTTTTCTAAATTCTCTCTTTCTTAATCTTCTGTGTTCCCAGGCATATTGTAAAGCATGCATAAGTGACTCTTTAGCAGCTCTGTATCTCTTGTTTCTAGCACCTCTATGCCCTTTGACTGACTTTAGTATTTTCTTTCTCCTTCTTCTAGAAGGAACTGAATAAACCACTCTCATAAACTTCTCCCTATGTAAGTGTAAAAGTAATTCTATAAAATTAGCTCTTACAATTTCAAACAATTGAGGGGGTATCAATAGGGTCTAAAATTTTTTGTGTGATAATTGAGTATTGTTGGTAGCATTCGTAGGATAAACTAGATGGTATTTGAGTTGAGAGTGGAGTTTCTAGGAAAGAGGAAGAATTTAGGATTAGTTTTTAGGTTAGGTTTTTATTTTGAATACTCTCTATTTTATTTGAAATTGGTGATTTTAGCTATTTATATTTCTACGCAAATTGTGAGGTATAGTTTAGATGAGAAGAATACGCAAAGATGCAAAAACAGAAATATTCTCTGAAAAGGTATTTACTAAAGTTAGAAGGTTAGTACCAAGACTTATTGAAGAACATAAAACACCTTTTCTACTGATGGATTCATACACCATAAAGCGTAAGTATTATGAACTCGTTAAATTCTTCCCGAGTTTTAAAGTATATTATGCTGTGAAAGCGAACGATGCTTCAGAAGTTTTGGAAGTATTGGCAGGTGTCGGTTCAAACTTTGAAGTATCATCAGTTTCTGAAGTTGTTAAACTCATAGAACTCGGTGTAGGTGGTAATAGGATGATAACGAGTAATCCTGTAAAACCACCAGAGTTTATAGAGGTTTGTAGGCAGGTTGGTATAAACTACCTTTGCGTTGATTCAAAAGAAGAGATAGATAAGATAAAATATCTCTTTCCTAATGCGAATGTTTATGTAAGACTTGAGATAGATAATCCCGAGAGTTCTTGGCCACTCAGTGGTAAGTTTGGGGTTCTTGAAGATGAAATAGAAGACATAATTTCTTATGCAGTTAGGAGGAAGATAAATCTCGTAGGTCTTACTTTTCACGCAGGTTCGCAGAATAATTCTGTTAATAGTATTAAAAATGCTATATTTGCTTCCAAAAGGGTCTTTGATATTGCGAGAAAATATGGTGTGGAGATGACACTTCTAAACATAGGTGGTGGATTTCCTATTGATTACACAAGCACTTCGGTTAGCATCTCTGAGTTTAGTAAGGTGGTTTATGAAGCATTGAATGTATTTGATAATTACGATAAACTAATTTTACAGATGGAACCTGGTAGAAGGATTGTTGGTGAAGCAGGAATAATAGTTTCAAGAGTTGTAGGTAAAGCTTGTAGAACTAAGGAAAACTGGCTATACCTTGATGTGGGTGTCTTCAACGGTCTTATGGAAACACTTGGCGGTATCAAGTATCTCTTCAAAACTAACTCAAGAAGAAGGGAGAAAATCTGGAATATAGGAGGTCCTTCCTGCGATAGTATGGATGTGATAGTAAAAAGCATATCTCTACCAGAACCTGATGTTGGAGATATAGTTTGTATACTATCTGCCGGTGCTTACACTACTGTTTATTCTGCTCCATTCAATGGGTACAAGGTGCCACATGTTGTTTTAATCTAAATCTGGTAAATAGTGCGATTGAGTTCTATACACTTATCTTGTCATTTTACTGGGTCTTTTATGAACTAGGAATTTTGTATGCTTTTTCAAACCAGTTGAGGATAAGTATTTCCTATAACTAGCGATGAATTTACTGGTTCTTTTTTGGAAACTTTGATTAGTGTAATACTAGATTTATGGAGCATTTTAGATGAAAATTTGCGAGTATTTGTTAAATCTCAAATGGAACTTTTATTTCTCTTATCATATCTAGCAATGCTTTTTTCCAATCCTTTTCTTGGTCGTTTTCAATCTTGTCAAGTGTTTCTTCCATTCTTGATGTAAGTTTTAGGTCAATAACAGTTGGATAGTTAAACTTTAGAAATTCATAAACTTTGAAACCTAGTTCTGTTGGTACTAGAGATTTGTTTTCCTTCACAACATACTTTCTTGCTAATAATGTGGATACGATTGTAGCGTAGGTTGAGGGTCTTCCTATGCCTTCATCTTCTAGTTTCTTTATGAGTGTTGCTTCGGTGTATCTTGGTGGTGGTTGAGTTTTTCTCTTAACTGCTTCTAGGTCTAATACCTTGATCCTTTCTCCTTTTTCTAGGATCGGTAGGAAGACATCTTCTGGAACACTATGTGGATAGAACTTCATAAAATGTTCTTCTACTAATCTTTTTGAAATACCAAAGAAATAATACTTTCCATCACTCGCTAGAACTTCTAAAACTGAAAGAACTGCATCTTTCATCTGACTTGCGAGAAACCTTCTCCAAATAAGGTCATACAGTCTGTAGTGGTCTTCTGGTATCTTGTTTTTTAGCAAAGTAGGGACTCTATAGATATCTGTAGGTCTTATACACTCGTGTGCTCCTTGCTCGTTAGGACTACTGCTCTCGTATATTCTTGGGGTTGGTGGTAGATATTCTGGACCTATCCTATCCCTTATAAACTCTCTCGTTCTTTTTAAAGCGTAATCTGATATTCTTACAGAGTCTGTTCTCATGTATGTAATAAGTCCAACAAACTCACCGTCAATATTCATCCCCTCATACAATTCTTGTGCTATCTTCATAGTTTTGGAAGGAGAGAAGGATAATTTTGCTGATGCGTCCTGTTGGAGTGTGCTTGTCTTGAATGGAGGTAGTGGCTTTATGTAATCGTCATATCTTTTGAACGAGACTACTTCTACTCTATCTCTGTTAAAATTTTCTTTTATCTCCTTGAGTTTTCCCTCATCTATCCTGTTGGTGGGAGAGAATTTTATCTCTCTTCCATTTACTTTCTCGCTTATAAGTTTCAGATAATATTTTTTACCGTCCTTGTCGCAATGTATGATAACCTCGTAGTAGTGAGTTTGTTTAAAGTTTTTTATATCTAACTCTCTTTCACATATAAGCCTCAGTGCTGGTGATTGAACTCTACCTGCTGAAAGCGATGCGTCTTTATACTCGTTCTTGAGGTTTCTGTATAGTATAGGTGATAGAACATATCCTACAATTCTATCAAGCACACGGCGTGTCTTCTGAGCATTTACCAGGCTCATATTTATATCTCTTGGGGTTTTCAAACTATTAAGTATTCCATTCTTGGTAACTTCAGTAAATTCAATTCTTTTTATGTCCTTGACATACCTTGAGAGTATCTCTTTTAAGTGAAAAGAAATGATCTCACCTTCTCTATCCTTGTCTGACGCTAGAAATATAGTTTCAGAATTTTTTGCTACCTTGATTATATATGAGATGACTTTTCTCCTGCCGGGGAGTATAACATACTTTGGTTCAAGTGTTTTGATGTCAATGCCCATTTCTTTTTGAGGTAGGTCCTTTATATGCCCCTTGGTTGCTAGAACTATATATTCCTTGCCTAGGTATGATTTGATTGTCCTTGCTTTGGCAGGAGATTCAACTATAAAAAGTTTCATCTAAAGTGTTACTTTTCTAACCTCAATTATGTCTGGATGTGAAGATATTTTGTCTAGTATCTCCTTTGGTGCTTCGGAGTCTAGTGTTATTATTGTAAGTGCCTTTTCACCTCTCCTTGCCCTCGTAACCTTCATCTCTCCTATGTTTATACCGGCATCTCCTAACACAACACCGAGAAAACCTATCACTCCGGGTTTGTCATAGTTTCTTACAAATAGCATGTTTTCTGTTGGGTTCAGTTCAAGATAGTAATTGTCTATTCTAACTATCTTTGCATCATTGTTAGGATATACTGTATACCAAATCTCAACTTTCTTGGTTTTGGTTATAAGTGAAACTTTTATGAGGTTTGAAAATACTGAAAATGCTTCATCCTCTTTCGTTTCAGTCAGTTTTATTCCTCTTGCTTCAAGGTAGAGTAGTGAATTTACAAAATTGACAGTTTCGTCACCAACTATCTTTTCCATAAAACCTTTAGCGACTGCTCTTGTAATTATTTGTACTGGGTCTTCAACTATGTGTCCTGAATAAGATACGACTATCTGTAATACACCACCATCGGATAGTTGAGATATTATCTTTCCGACAGTCTCACCCATGTCTATGAAGGACTTGAGTTCTTTATATTTCTGTAGGCTTATTGATGGCATATTGACAGCGTTTATGATAACTTCATCTTTGAAGAACTTTATAATAGACTCTGCTATCTCTATTGAGACATTCTCCTGTGCTTCTTCTGTTGATGCACCTAGGTGAGGAACGACAATACAGTTTTTCGCACCAATTAGAGGATTATTTACTGGTGGTTCTGTGGAGAAGACATCAATCGCAGCACCTGCTATTCTACCGGAATTCAAAGCATCAGCAAGGTCTTTCTCGTTTATTATACCTCCTCTTGCGCAGTTTATTATCCTAACACTAGGTTTCATCATCTCAATCTCTTTCTTTGTGACCATATTTTTAGTTTGTTCGGATAGCGGAACATGGAATGTTATGAAGTCAGACTCTTTATATATCTCTTCAAGCGAACATAATTTTACACCTAGTTGTGATGCTCTCTCATCTGTTACGAATGGGTCGTAAGCTAGAACTTCCATACCTAGTGCTATACATCTTTTGGCAACTTCTGTTCCGATCTTTCCAAGCCCTACTATACCTATCTTTTTCCTATAGAGTTCAACACCTCTGAATGATTTTCTATCCCAACCTCCATTAACAGTTGAGATGTGTGCGAAAGGAATTTTCCTTGCTATTGAGAAAAGAAGAGCAAGAGCATGTTCTGCGGTGGATATCACATTTCCTGTTGGTGAGTTCATTACTATTATCCCCTTTTGAGTAGCGTAATTAACATCAATAGTGTCAAGACCAACTCCTGCTCTGGCTATTATCTTAAGTTTCTTACTAGCGTCAATTACATCTTTATCAACTTTGGTAGCACTCCTAACTACTAGAACATCGTAGTCAGGGATTTGAGATATAAGTTCCTCCTTTGAGGTTTTTTCATTAACCGTAACAGATATATTCTCGTAATATGAAAGTATTTCCAATCCTGCTTTTGAAAAACCATCAGCACACAAAATCTTTACCTTGCTTCCCATATTTTTTCCTCATTTTGAGGATTAGGTTAAATGTCAAGCGCAATCTCTTTCAACTAATTTTGGTTCTAAAACCTTATTTTTCTATTAAACTAAACACTAAGTGAATTGAACTGGAATGGCAAAGTGTTTTAGTTAGTGATCCAAAAATTGACTTTATTGAAAATTGAGAGTTATTCCCTACCTATCTCTTTGACTTTTTGTTGGATATACCTAACGAGTTCGTAATATGTGCTATCGCCATACACTTCTCTTATATGCTTTTCATTGCTTCTAACGAACTGGACAAACTCTGGGAAGACTTGTGCGAATAGAAATTTTATGTAGAAGTTTTCACTGTTCAACCTGATACCTTCGTCCATCTTTTTGAGTGCTTCATAGTGTAATTTCCTTTGATAATCAACGAGTGCTTTCTTTGCAAGTATCATACTCTGATGCTTTTTTTGATCTAGACCAGTGAATTCTGAAAGTCTCTTGTAGTCTGAATACTTGAGTATTAACTCAAGATTTTTTGGTTTCGTATCTTCAATTACTCTTCTATGGAATTCCGCAAACTCAACGGAAGATTTATAGTCACTCAATATCTCACCTTCTTCGCTATCAACGAGTTCAGTGAATAGTTGGGGAGACAAGAATATTAAAGATTTCAAATCTTCTCTACCTATACCTAGTTTCATAATGTCATCAAAATTAATGTCCGAGAACTCTCCATTGAATTCTACCTTCTTCGCTACTACAACGGTATATACACCAGTTATAAGTAATATTGAATTACTGAATACGCTTCTTATCGTTTTCAGTATTGATACATAATCGTAGGTCTCAAGGTTGTGGATTGGTATCCATTGAGCGAAAACGCCATCTTTGGAGAGTTTGGAATAAGCAAGTTCATAAAACTCCTTTGTGAATAGCATCCAACTTTCGGATGATACAGGATGAGTAGCATCCGCAACGATAATATCAAATGTGTCCTCGTATGATTTAAGAAAGTTCCTACCGTCCTCTGGATTAAAAAACCAGTTCGTTTTTGTAAAAATGTTGTTGTTATAGTCTTTATACAACTCCAAAGCATCCATAATATCTGGACAGATATCAACGACTTCAACTTTAGCGTCTGTGTTGTGTAGAACACTACTCAATGTTATTCCGCCTCCCAAAGCATTAACCATCACGTTTGAGTGAGACTTTGAGAAAAGGAAAGGAATGTTTCCTAATACCTTGAAGGCTATCAGAGAGTTATAATCATTTGGTACTTCGTCAATCCCGTTTATCTTAAGGTATCTTGTATTATTAACATCAAAAACTGCAACCGTTCCATACAGCCCTTCCTTGTAAAATTTTAACTCTCCTTTAATGTCAAAGAAGCCGTTATAATACTTTGTGAATGTTATATCTTTTGGAAGAATGAAGGTTAAAACAGCAACCGCTGTTCCGACCATTCCTAGAACTCTATTACATCCTAGAGTAGCAAGTGTTACAAATCCAGCCCCAATGTATAGAAGAGAGATAACAAAAACACTATATCCGAAACCTAGGTTAGGTATCATTAGGTATGTCATTAGGAACGCACCTAAAATACTACCAAGCGTGTTTATTGCAAGTATTGTCCCCGAGATACTCTGGGCTGTTATGTTTTCTGATACATAACCACGAATAAGATTGAATAGTGAAGGAATAACAATTCCAGAAGATAACGAGACTATACCAGATGTAATTAAAACTAATGAGTATCTTGTTAGGTTTAGTGTGATAGTTTCAGATACTTTAGTATCTCCTAGAATTCCAAAAACGATATTCCCAAATATGTTATAGATGATTCCCATAATTGAGTATGAATTGTTGAGTATCAAGATTGTTATAGTTGTGTATAATCCTGTGAAGAGTGATACTGCGAATAATAGATAGAAGTCGTTTTTGAATACTTTTAGTAGAGATTTGTATATCAGTGAGCCTATCGCTATGCCTAGGATTACAACGGACAAGATGATTGAGAATGAGAATGTGTTGTTTGCAACGAAATAGACTAGCATTCTATACCAAAGTATTTCAAGAGCCATCCCAGAGAAACCATATAGAAAAGCAACCAATCCAAAACCTATACCTATACTGACAAATCTTATATCGCTTTTTACGATTGAAAAAGAAGGAGAATAGGACTTTGATAGATATATTGCACCTGCGAATACTATTACATTCAATAAAAACGCAACTACAAATGTTGGTATAATACCTAGAAGGTTTATAAATACGACAGATGAAACGAAAGCCCCTATACTAGCACCGAGTGCATTTATACCATAAACCTTTCCAACCATCTCTTGGTTTTGAGTTTTCTTAAGATATTCAATCACTACAGGAATTGTTATTCCCATAGCAATCGTAGGTAAGAGTAGAATGATGGATGATAGGGCAAACTTCACAATGATACTATTTCCTAATATAGTGTATAGACTGTCAATAGGTCTGAATAGCGCAAGGACTAGAATTGCGTATATACCTATAGCCAATTCAAGGTAACCGTAGAGTGATAGATGGTTTTTGGGTGATATGTTTCTTGAAAGATAGTAGCCGAGTGCTAATCCAAGCATATAGGTTATAACTACTACCACCGTTGAGTGAATGAATAGCCCGAATGTGATATTAAAAAGTCTTGTGAATAAAACCTGATAAACTAGTGAGCAAAAACCTGAGATGAAGAGTAAAACCAAAACACCACTTTTAGCACTTACTTTCATAAGAAGATTATACTTTTGTGTTGTCTGGTATTTCAACCTCTAGTGTTGAGATGTGTAAAAATTCTTATCATTCTCAAAAGTTGCTTCTAGTCTTTTTGGAGTTCAAATAATCTTTGTTGGATCAGTTTAATTTCTGTGTTCCTGTTGCTTGACTTTTTCAATACAAGTTAGTATTATAAAACAAATAGGAGGAACATATGATTAAAGTAGATGTTGAGAAGATGGACGTTGGACTATCGGAGAAGGTTAGAGAGCAAATAGCGGGAATGTTGTTCAAGGTTCTGTCGGATGATTTTGTTGTGTATGTTAAGGCTAGGAATTATCACTGGAATGTCGTAGGACCTCACTTTAAGGAATTACACGAGTTTTTCCAGAAGGTATATGAACAGATATTTGAAGAGATTGATGATGTTGCCGAGAGAATTAGAGCACTAGGATTGAAAGTTCCTGCGAGTATGAAAAACTTCCTTTCAGAAACCAAACTTTCAGAGACTTCAGAGTTCTTGACTGATAGACAGATGCTAGAGAGCCTTTTAGCGGATTACGAGAGTATGATAAGAGACATAAGAGAGTATGTCGGTATAGCATCCTCAAACAAGGATGAGGCAACCGCAAACTTTTTAGCAGAAATACTAGAGAGGAAGGAAAAAACTGCCTGGATGATAAGGGCGACGCTTGAGAAATAGTTTCTTAAGAGATGAACCTAGAATTTACTAAAGCCGAAGCCTTAGGAAACGACTATATTCTACTTGACCTTTTTAGACATCCAGATTATGAGAGACTTTTAGATAAGATGGGGGTTATTGCTCCCATCCTTTCTGATAGACACTTCGGGATAGGTGGAGATGGTGTAATATTTATCATACCTTCGGAGAGTTATGACTGTGAGATGAGAATATTCAACTCCGATGGTAGTGAAGCAGAGATGTGTGGAAATGGAATAAGACAAGTTGTCAGATACTTCTACGAGAATATAAACAGCAAAGAAAGTGTATCTGTTAATACGAAAGCAGGTCTCAAGGTTATTGATGTCCTGAAGAAGGATGAGGGTTTGCTTTTCAGAGTTGATATGGGTGATCCTATATTTGAGCCAAGTAAAGTTCCTGTAGATACGTCTGTAATTGATGGAGATAGGATTATTAACAGATCGTTTGATTTTGGGTTTGGTAAGTATAGTATAAATGTTGTTTCAATGGGTAATCCTCACTGTGTTATATTTTCCGATGACCTTTCAGGTGTGAATTTAAGTGAGATAGGACCTAGGATAGAAAGACATCCTTTATTTCCGAATAGGGTGAATGTAGAGTTTGTAAGAATTTTGAAGTCTGATGAGATTGCTATGAGAGTTTGGGAGAGAGGTAGTGGTGAGACTATGGCTTGTGGAACTGGTGCTTGTGCGTCAGTAGTTTCTGCGGTTGTAAATGGACTAGTTAGACCGGGTAGAGTCAAAGTTCATCTTCTTGGAGGAGACTTGGAAGTTGAATATGATGGTAGTGGTAGAGTTTATATGATAGGCGGAGCAAATATTGTATTCAACGGGTTTTGGCAGAAAAAACTATACATTTAGTCTTTCAAACTCTGTTTTAGCAAGACCTGCTGCTCCAAGCATCCCAGCGTTATTACCAAACCTACTCAAGGCTATTTCCAACCCTTCTCTCAATGGAGGTAAAATATTCTCAAATGCTACTCTTCTGACGGTTTTAATTAGGTATTCTCCAGCGAGTGATACACCACCTCCTATCACAACCATTTCAGGGTTTAGAATATTTACAAGAGATGCTATACCTATACCTATGTAGAAGAAAGCATTTTGGGCTATTCCACTACAGAATTCATCACCTTCTTTTGATAGTTCAATCACCAACTTTGCATCTATCTTTTCACTAGGATAGTCGTTTAGTTTTGAATTTATGTCTCTTTTCTTTGAAGATAATGCGTTCCTTATGATGGCGGTAGCAGAGCCGTAAGCCTCCCAACAACCAAACTTACCGCAATTACACTGTTGTCCGTTTGGAGATATTACCATGTGTCCAACCTCTCCTGCATAGTTTCTGCTACCTCTATATAATCTTCCATCAATAACTATCCCACCACCAATCCCTGTCCCAAGTGTTATTCCAATTACATACTTCTTTCCTTTAGCAACCCCAAAGACAACTTCACCGAGTGCGAAATTGTTAGCATCATTATCAACAAAAGTAGGTTTCTTAAAATCACTTTGAATTTCTTTTGCTATCTCTACATTCTTTGCACCGGGAATGGCTGGCATCTCCTTTATTATGCCTCTCTCAAAATCTACAGGTCCTGGAATACCTATTCCTATCGCTTTCACTCTATCGCTTACCAAGTCTTTCAAAATTTTTTTGATGTTTGATATTACCTTATCCCAACCTTGATTTGCTTCTGTTGGTATTGAAAGGCTTGATACTATCATTCCTTCGTCGTCTATCATACCTGCTTTTATATTAGTCCCGCCAAGGTCAATGCCTACGTACATTCCATACCTCCATAATTGCGTTTAATTTTAAACAACCGATTAATATCAGTAAAGATTTTTTGATTGAATTATTCCGATCATATACAATAATAGGTATGGATGAGATGGATAAGAAGAACAAAGACAAAATTATGATAAGCCTATCTGTGAAAAAGAAGTTAAACGAAGATGAGTATGTGATTGATAATGAGTATAGGCTAGAAACACCAAAGTTTTTTAGAAAAAAAATAGAAGAGAAGATAACAGAAGAGGAGAAAAGGTTATCATCTCTTCAGAGCGAAATTGAAAACCTAAACAAAGAAATTGAAAGGAAAAAAGAAGAACTTAGCAAACTTGAAGAGAATATTATTGAAGAGGCTAACGAGAAGGCAGCAAAGATTATAGATGAGGCTGAAAAAGTTGCGTTCAATAAAGTGAAGTCATCGTTGGAGGAGAAGAACTTAAACATAAAAGAAGGTGAAAAGGAGAAGGAGAGGATAATTGAAGAAGCGAAGAGAGAAGCAAACAGGATAATTCAAGAGGCAATGGCGGAGGCTGAAAGAATAAAGAAAGAGGCTTATGAGAAAGGTTTTGATAAAGGGGTAGAGGATGGATTTAATGCTGGAAAGAATGAGATTGTTTTGTTGTCAAACAGACTAAAGGAGATAACATCTTACATTGTAAATAAAAGGAATGAAATAGTGAATAAATCAGAGAGAGAGGTTGTTGAACTAGCACTTGAGGTTGTGAGGAAGGTTCTTAAAGAGATAAGAGAGAACGAAAAAGATATTGTTGTCAGACAGATTAAGTATGTCCTTTCAAAACTTTCTGGTAGTACTAAATTTATAGTTAGGGTTAATCCAGCAGACATTGACATCGTTTCAAGGCACAAAGAAGAGTTTATCAAGATGATTGAACAAGGTAGTGATGTAAAGATATTTGAGGATCATTTCGTTGAACAGGGAGGTGTGATTGTTGAAACTGATACCACTACGATTGACGCACAGATAACTTCACAACTCCTTGAGATAGAGGAGAAAATTAAGACACTTCTTCCATAAAGTTATGGTCAAGACAATAAAAGATGTTATTCATTACTTATACAGGTTTAAAAGTCCGATCCTAATAATATCCAATCTTGATGGTTTTCAAGGTTATGTAAGAACAAAAGATGTAGTTTCACTTATGAACTTAGGAGTTGAGGATGTGTTAAGCATATACAAAGAACTCAAATTAGAACCAATTTCTAATATTTTCAGCGAAAACCTTAACGATAATAATGTAATACCTGTTATACTTACTTACGATAATACTATTGATTTAGTATCAAAAAAAGAGTTGAAGTATATCACAAGTGATGATCCAACATTGCTTGAGATTAACTTTGAAAGTATACTCAAAAATTTACCTCTTCCTATCATAATAACTGATAGGTTTAATAGGATAGTTTGGTTGAATCTTGCTTCTACGAGAGAATTATCTTTAAGTTATGATGATTTGGTTGGTAAGAGCATATTGCCTTTCCTTGACAGTGGTAAAGCATCAATAAGCATAAGGAATAGGAATTTCAGAGTTATACACTCCGAGCTAATAGCAGTAGATGTGAAAGTTAATATTTATATGTTAATCTGAATTGAATCTTATCCTGCAAACTTTTCTGTGTCCAGTTTTGAGTAGAAAGTTGCTTGCTACTCTAATCTTGCCGTAGTAGATGCCAACGATACCTTTGTTACTATCTACAACTACTGCCTTATCCCTTTCACTTAATGGTATCTTCTCGTCTATTAGTATATCCTTTATCTTCTTGTTGCCAAAGTCTAGTTTAATGTAGTCTCCTTTTTCCCTTCTTCTTATCTCAACCTTCTTGACACCATCTAGGTCAAAGTAAAGTACTCTTGAAGAGTTTGTCTTTATCTTCTGGATAAAATTTTCATTGACATCTAACTCACTAACATCTATATCAACATCAAAGTATGAGATAAACTCAACTTCCGAGATTTTTGTTTTCTTTGGTTCTCTTGAATAGTGTTCAATCTTCTTTATCCTTAATTTATCATACTCTCTCAAGACAATAATGTTTTTGAATTTCACAACTACTTTATTCCCATATCCTCGTGTTTCGTAAGAAATCCTGTCAAGCACCTTTCTACTAATGGGAGTTTTAAAGTATGAGAGTATTTTTTTTACGACTTCTCTGGTGATTATTTTGGGGTAGTCTTCGGTAATCTTTAAGTTGATTACCGCGGAATCCTTCTCAAATACCACATACTGGTTAATAGCATTTTTTGTTAGCATCTCAACTATACTATACAAATCTCTTAAATCACTTATGAGGTTGTATATCTTCTCTCTGAAGTTTGGGAACCTTGGATAGATTGTTGGTATGATGATGTTTCTTACATAGTTTCTCTCGTATTCGTTAGAGTAGTTTGTCTCATCAATTATGAAACTGAGTTTTTGCTCTTTTGCATACTCTATTATTTCATATTTTGTTATCTCAATAAGAGGACGAATGATGTTTTGAAACTTCGGTCTTATTAGTAGAAGCCCTTTCAGAGATGTCCCTTTGAAGATTCTCAAAAATAGTGTCTCAATGTTGTCGTCAATGTGATGTGCGGTTGCTATCTTGGTAAAGCCATTTTCTCTAGCGAATTGCCTTATTGTGGAGTACCTTACTATTCTACCTGCTTCTTCAATGGATAAGTTGTTTTCTCTAGCAAACTCTCTTACATTCTTACGAAAAGTGAAACAAGGTATCCCCATTTCATTACATAAGTTTATGCAGAAAAGTTCGTCTCTTGAAGAAAAGTGTCTCAAGAGATGGTTAATGTGTATAGCACCTAACTGGATACCAAGTTTTGCCTTAAGGTTATCTAGAACATTTAGTAGGACAACAGAATCTACACCACCAGACAGAGATACTAATATTTTGTCACCTTCTGACACAAGTTTATACTTGTTGATGGTATCTAGCACCTTTTTTTCTAGTTCTGCTTTCATTACAAAGAAATAATGAAGAATTTAATAGTATCCTTACGAATTGAATCTGCTAATAGAGTTGCCTACTGTTAAAGTAGTTTTATTAATCTGTTTAGGTTAAAGGACAAAGTTGAAGTTTTGACATTTTCTTGTTGATTGAGAGGATATTGATTTTGTGAATATCTTAAGATAAAAGGATTTTTGAAGAATAGATTTGGTTAGATACTTAAGAGTATCTTAAGAATAATTACCAGCAACTAAGCCATGGTTAGAGTCTAACTTTGATTTGAATATACCATAATCTCGTCTATTTTTACACTGAAGTAGAGCTTCTCAACGAATTCTTTTGTCTTCTGATTTATCAGTGTGTCTCCGTATATGTATGTAAGACCGATTTCCTTTCTTATGAACATCTCTGCTAACTTCTTTAAAGGTCCTATCGTTTTTGATAAGAATTCATCAAGCATTTTCCTATTTTTTTTCGCAAGTTTTTCACAAAAAAGCAGGTATGCATTACTGCCTGTGAGATTGACAGCGTAGTAAATTTTTGGATAGTTAAGTTTAGGTATGATTTGTGCAAAGACTTCAAGCAGGTTTCCTTTTTCTCTCTCTATATCTATGTTTAAGAGTAGTCTAGATGTGCCTTCTAGAAACTCTATTCGTTCCGTTATAAAAAGATTATTAGCATTGGAAAACGATGATACATCGCTTATAAGTTGTCTATACCCATTAGAAGAGAGAACTTTTGAGAATTTTTGTATTACCTCTTCGCTAACTCCGACGAGGGATTTTGCCAAAGATGTCCTATTCACATACTTTGTAATCTCATCAAGCTTTCCTTTTCTTTCAATCTCTTCTATTATTCTTGTTATTGCTTTCGGTGTAACTCTAGGTAAGAAGAAAGAGTTCATAATATGTTCTCTTATGGTTTCAATATGCTTTGATGCTGTTAAGTTTTTGCCATCCTCTCTTATTATCTTGTTTATCGTCAATGCTGTTTGTAGTTTTGTTATTTCTACCCAGTCACGATTGAATGCAAGATCTCGGGCTTTATGTCTTGACATATCTAATATCCTTTCCCAGGCTCCCTCTGATATATTTGCCCCTATTTTATGACTATTTTTAAGAGACGTAATTAGAGTTATCATCTCATCCTCGCTAAACTCTGATAAGAGTCTTGAGAGTATGAACTGAAGACTAACATCGTCAATCACTTTGAAGAAATCATCAATATCCCAAGGTATTCCAGATAACCTATAAAATATCTCATCAATCAACATTTCTATGTCGTTTGAGAATTGAACCACATCTAGAATATTAACTTTAATATTTAAGTTTTGGATTATAGGTTTCATAATCTTTTCAAGAAAATCACCTTTCATCACAGCCTTACAATCCTTGAAGTGTATCACTAGTAGAACCTTCTCTGATATTATGTTTATTTGGTTTATACGCTTTTTGTAGAATTCTAATGTAATTTTCGTTGAGGAAAATATACTCAATACATCTCCTTTTATGAGCTTACTGATATCATGGTTGTTGTTATCAACTACAATTACTGACTCATTCAGAGGTTCAAGTATCTTTATTACGAAAATTTCTTTCGTTTCTAAGTTGAAAGAGTTTGTTATCTCCAAATTCTCAATAGGTAATGAAAAGAATTGTGTTAGTAAGGATTTTATCCTGTCTTTAGAAACTTGTGGTAGAGGGTTAGCTTTTGAATTATTCATCAAATCCCCCTAATATAGTTTGTAAGTGTGGTTTGAATTGAAATACACATCTAAATATAATCAAATTTTCAGTTTTCATCTAGTATTTTTTAGATTTTCTATGATACGCTAGCAGTTTTTTAACAGGGACAGGTTTATTGGTGTTTTGAATTTGGAAATCTCGGGAATTTACTGTCTATAGTTTCGTCGCCTATTGCTCCTAATGGTCGTAGGAGTTTTTTAAAGATTTTGGATTTTTACCGTTGCGATTTTAAATTATTTGACTTTTTGAAATTTTTAGTTATTATAATATTGACATTTGGAGGTTTATATGTCTGTAGATTTTAAGGTTGATAAAGAGTTAGACATTAGGGGTTTGGTATGCCCATTTACATATATAAAGTCAAGGTTATTTTTTGACAGTGAGGTTAAGGTTGGTGAGGTTGTCAGGATAATAACTGACCACGAGCCTGCATCAAGAGATGTTCCTAGAAGTTTCGTAGAGGATGGGCATGAACATTTAGGAACTGATGTTTCTGATGGCAACTGGATTATGTATTTTAGGAAGAAGTAAGTCTGGGGGTGCTTGGTATGGAGAAGAAAAAAGATTCTCTGTCAATAGTTGTATTTACTGACGATTATGATAAGGCTATGGCTTCACTTGTTATGGCTACTGGTGCAAAAGCAACAGGTTGGGATGTAACGCTATACTTTACATTCTGGGGTTTGAACCTGATAACTAAAAAGAAACTTTCAGGAAAGTATAAGAGAAATCTTATTCAGAGGCTCTTTGGCATTATAAACAGACCTTCAGTTGATAGTGCTAAATTATCAAAGTTTAACTTTGGTGGAGTGGGGAAAGGAATGTTGGAAGTATTACTGAAACAGAAGAAAATTCCTAATCTCAAGGAACTGTTTGATTACGCTAGACAGCTTGGTGTGAAGATAGTTGCTTGCTCGTTGGCTATGAATGTTTTTGGTTTAGCAAAGGATGACCTTGAGGATTTTGTAAGCGATATAGTTGATGTTCCAGACTATTTAAGAATAGCGAAAGAATCTTCAGTAGCACACTTCATAGCGTAAAAACAATAAAGTCTAAAATTCCACTAAGAATTTCACTACGATTAGGAAAGGAGTGGATGACAGAGAATATAAATCTGTGATTGAGGGTGATCAGTTTTTGGAGATTTTGGAATTTACCGGTATAAAAATACTTAGGTGTATAATCCTAAAGAACCTATTTCACAATCTTTGAGATTATTGTTCTAATTTTTGATGCTTTTTCAAAGTTTTCTCTGACCACCTCTATCATCATTTTACTGGACAGGTAGTCTTTGAATTTTTCATTTATGTATATACTTCTATAGACTCTTGGAACTCTACCTTCAAACTTTGCAGGTTTATGTTTTATCTTTGTTCCAAAGAATTCAATACAGTTTATACATCCTAAGTTTTGATTACCTATTACTTCTTCAATTGAGGAACCACAGTAGGGGCAGATACTCTCAGTTTTTTTCATATCACTACTCCTTGTAACAGATTTATTTTCGTCTTGGATTGGTTGTTTATTATTAGAACTTATCATACTTATTATATTGTCAAATGAGAGAAGTTCTTCTTCAAATTCTTGGTTTTCGTTCTGTTCTTCAGATGTTATTTCTAGATTTTTCACTATGTTTTTTCTTATGAGTTCCATTATATCTTTAATGAGGTTATCTATATTGCTAGTATCCAGGCCGAATTTGTTTATACAGTCCTTACATATATGAACTGTTGTTTCTCTACCATTGTATTGGACAGATATGCTTAACATACTATCATTCTCTCCACATATAGAGCAAACCATAGGTATCTCCTTATGCAACTGCTAATAATATAATAATACATTTTGTTTTAAATTACAATTATTATTAAACTTAACCAGAAAATTTGGACTTTGTTGGAGTTCAGTTTGGTAAATTGAATTGTATCTTTGTGAATTGGTATAATCCTTAAAAATCCGATAATATCTACGATGAGGAGCATGACGGGTTTCTCATACATATCAAAAGACACAGACTATGGAAAGATAACAATTTATTTAAAGAGTTTAAACTCACGCTTCCTTGAGATAAAGACAATTATCCCTACCACTATACAGTTTGTTGAGGAGATTGCTAGAAAGGTAATAAAGAACTCGTTTAAGCGAGGTAAGGTTGAACTTGTTATAGATTTCTATCCAAAGACAAATGACTTTGATATACATATTAACAAGGAACTAGCAAGGGTTTATTTTGAATCACTTAGAAGTTTGAGTAATTATCTTGGTTTGTTACCGGACATAGAGATAGTTGATATCGCAAGAATGCAGGATGTCATAAGTATAGTAAGGCCTGAACCACCTTTAGAACTTAAAAAGCAGATAGAGATACTCATAAAGAAGTCAGTTGCTAATGTTTTGAAGCAGAGGATCAAAGAAGGTGAACTTGTAAGGAATGAATGTATTATGGCTGTAGATAAAGTTAGGAAAAATCTAGAGAAGATATCAGAAAGATGGAATATTGTTAATACTAGCATAGAAGAGAAAGTGAAAGAAAGGGTAAATAAATTTCTTAAAGAGTATGAGAATAGAAAAGAGATAGACACATCAATTATAAGTTTTCTTATGAAGGTTGACATAAATGAGGAAATATTTAGATTATCGCAACATCTTGATGATCTTGAAAACCTCCTGAATAGTGATGGAGAGTTGGGTAAGAAAGTAGAGTTTCTTCTTCAGGAGCTTAATAGGGAAGTTAATACAATAGCTTCAAAGTCTTTTGACTATACAATATCATCTTTAGTCGTGTATATAAAGACTGAACTAGAAAAGATAAGGGAGCATATACAAAACATAGAATAGTTTATGGAACAGAAGGTGAAGTTAGGTAAAATATTTATCATATCTGCACCATCCGGAGCAGGTAAGACTACAATTCTTAGGAGAATCCTGAAAGAAGTTCCAAACCTACATTTTTCGGTATCAGTTACAACTAGAAAGCCGCGGGAAGGAGAGAGAGATGGCATAGATTATTACTTCGTTTCCGTTGATAGAGTCCTTGAAATGTTCAGAAACAAAGAACTTCTGGAATGGGCTATGGTTCATGGTAATTTTTACGGAACACCTGTTTGGGAAGTTGAGAATAAAATAAATGCAGGTATGAATGTGATAGTTGACGTTGATGTTAAAGGTTTTATGAAGATAAAGAGAAGATACCCTGAAGCCATATCAATATTCATAGTGCCTCCATCAATTGAAGAACTTAAAAATAGACTATTGTCTAGAGAAGGCAAGAAAGAATTTGACGAAAACCTTAGAAAAAGATTTGAGAAAGCAACTTACGAAATGTCCTTTAGGGAGCTTTATGACTATGTAGTAGTAAATGATGACCTTGATAGAGCTTGTGAAGAATTAAAATCAATAATCCTAAAAAACATTGAAAAACAGTTTTAATTTTGTTTATGCTAGAAATATGGATTTTTTCATAACCAATCTTTTGGATGCTTCATTGATAACACTCTCGTTGTCGTTATCACTAATTAGTATATTCTTCTCAATATACCTATGGCTAAGACAATACCTTTTAGGGAATCTTGATAATAAGATACTACTACTGTGCTTACTACACACATTTATTTTTATATCATCTTCCATGTTACTTGTATCTCAACTTAAAATATTAAAAACTGAAATTACAACTGTAACAAACGTATTACTTATGTCTCTTCTGACTTTGGTCCTGTATGAAAATTTCAAGAATTTTGAGGGAAAACCATTACTGAAAAGAATAGAAATACTAACGATACTAATTCTTACATTCATAACATTATATCCTTTCAATGACATATTAGCGACACTTGTAATACTAGTAGTGTTTGTAGTTGCTATTTACCAAGTGGTAAGGTTCTATATACTAAAACCAAAATCTGAAAATGTTATTAATATTTTAGTTGTTCTATCCGTGGTTGCTGGGACTATATCAAATAGGTTACTTTTCCCTGAAGATACAATAATTATCTTGTCAGGTCTAGTAGTATCACTTCACGGTGTTGTGCTAATATTTTTGGTATTCCTAGAAAACTATAAATCTTTAAGTAATACTGATATCGAAGTTAGAAATCAAATAGAAAAGATAAGTTCAAGTGGTAGTAGGATAACGAATTTTATTGATAAGATAAAGTCTTACAGAAACTCTCAGTCTAAGTTAACATTCTTAATAAGTGCTGATAGTAAGAAGTTATACAATTATTCAAGATACTTTGAAAACGTAATATCAGAAGCAAAAGATAGTATAAGTAAGATAAAATTCAACTTTACAAAGAATTCTCAGGAATTAACCTACATGGATGAGGTTCTGAGTTCAATATCTGAGACTATTCAAGGTGTTAAAAGTATCCAAAATGATGTGATTAAAGAACTGAGGGATATAACTATTAAGACAGACTCAATCATAAACACTTTTAAAGTATTGTCGGAAGATATAAACACATTATTGTCATACATAAAATCAATTCAAGAATTTCTTTCAGAAATATCAAATTTAGTAAACGATTCAATTGATCTACTGGCAAGGATAGGTAATGCGATATATCTGTTTGAGCAGATAAGTATAGAGGGGGAGATGGTGTCAAAAAACAATGATGTTACTTCAATGTGGCAATCCTTCAGAAGAATTAAAAACCTTTCAAAGGAGATAGTGATAGATATAAATCAATTTAAGAGAAATCTGACTTTAATAAGCATAAATAACAACATTAATACAGATAAGTTGAAGAAATTAGAAAAAGATGTATATGATCTTTTATCGCTGTCTGATAGTGTTGTAAATACTGTATCAAACATACTTAGTGATCTAAGAAAACTGCAGGAGCTTGTAGAGGAGTCTATGAGGTTAAATTTAACATATTCTTATAGCGTCAAATCTTATCTTGATAGTATCAAATCAAGTTCAGAAGATAGCAAGATTATGCTTGAAAAGGAGTTTTCAGAAATAGATGATGGTATTTCAACACTTAATACAATAGTGAGCAAGATATCTGATATCACTAAATCAATAAACACGATATCTGACTTGACTAGCCTTATAGACCAAAATTTAAACAGTATAAGAGAGACATTGAAGGTAATAGAAAGAGATATATATGTTATTTTGGAGTGATGGTTATTGATACATTTGCTACTGTTGAGAAATTCGCAGGATTGAACCTTATTCTTCTCATAGTTTTTAGCACTATTTCATCAACTAGTGGCTCACCAGATGTTTTCAAAACCTCAACTCTTGATACAAAGCCTGAAGGTTCTATGTAGAAAGTGAGTATTATCTCTGTTTGTTTTCTTAGTATATTTGGTGGTATTTCCGGAGAATACCATTCTACTACCTTTCTAGGCCCTCCTTTTATCCAAGATATATTACCACTTATGCTGTCTGTGGTAGAACCTTTTGATGAAGGTAGAGGTGTAGGTTTGCCAGAAAGCAATTCATTTTCATCAACATCTTTTGAAATCTCCCCTTCTTTAGAACCTTTAATTGAGGATGGTGTTTGTTCAGAAGCTCTTTCATACCTTTTGAGGTCTGAACCAATCTTTCTATCAGATACTGTAATCTCTTTCGTAGGTTTGGCAAGATCCGATGTGTCGCTAGCATCTGATAGAGACTTTGAAATCTTGGGAGAGACGATCTCATAAACTATATCATCTACTTCATCTTTGGAAATATTCTTTTTGGTAGTTTGAATTTGTTGAACATCAGATAGAGACCTTGATGTTTCAGGTCTCTGAGTGGATATGAATTTTATATTCACTTCCTTAACACTCAGTTCAAGATTAGTATCACTAAAATAAAGAAAAATCAACATTATAGCAAGTATATGTATTAAAACTGATACTACGAAAAATAGAACCCATTTAGGACTATAATCTCTTGAGTAAAACTTAAATTCCATAACTACAATATACGACTTGGTCAAACAGTTTGTCAAGAAAAACATTTTAAATGAAAAGTTGTAGAATTAAGATCATTACTACAAAATTTGTATCAAGTCTGAAATTATTAATTTGGAGATTATATGCTTATTTTTCGGTCTTAAGTTATTGAAAAGTCAATAAGTTTCTTTAATAATAATTTTACAATTGAAAGTAGGAGGTTATTTATGAAAGCTATGTTATACTCTTTGACATTCAAGGATAAAGAGAGGTTTTTAACTCTCTTCTCAAATAGAATGCTTACTGTGATTTCTGGTTTAGTTGCTTCAGTATTGCTGTTCTTGGTTATATACTTTTCACTTGTTTGGTTGGGTGTAGTTCCATTTAGTTATATAAGTTTTATTGGACATCTTTTAGCTGTAGTCTTCCTAGGACTTCTCGCGGTTTATTTAAAGTTACTAGAATACAGACTTGAGATGATATCTTACAAGCAGGCAAGTATCCGAGATGTTATACCAAACTTTTTGTATGTCCTATTACTATCAATATCAATACTCTACATATTGGCTTATTATGTTATTTCTATTGATATCAATGCGTTGAATGTAGAGAATGTTTCATCACTTATTGTTATAGCACTTATAGGTTCAATAATATTTGCTTACATGCTTGCGTCTGCATGGTCGTGGATATATGTAAATATACTTAACTACATAAGTAATATTGATTGGATATCAAAGTTTGATGAAGATGCTTTCTATAGGCTTCTACCTCTCAAGTTCTATGAGAGTAAGAGGTATCATGTTCCATTGAGTTTGGGTATAGTTGATATTAAGAACTATCAGGATGTCGCTAAAAGGTTAGGAAAAAGAAAGATGCAAAGAATAATGTTGGAACTGATGGAGGATATCTCATCGAAATTGAGGTTCGTTGACCTGATCGCTAGGATAGATGATAGTAAGAAGATAGTCGTTGTTATGAATGTACCAAGTTCTTCAGCAGTCATTCCTATTAGCAGGGTTCTTGAGTCTATTAGGGATTTTAACAGTAAATATGAACTAGGTTTGGATTATAGAGGTAGAGTAGTAGGTTTTACACCTGATATGATATCTGAGATGGATCTTCTGAAGTCAGAGGGAGAGGAAGTTAAACTTGAATCTTAATCAATTAAATGATGTTTGATGGAATCCTTCCTGTTAACAAAAGTAGAGATGTCTTGTCAAATAGTGTAGTTGTGAAGATAAAGAAGATAATTAAACGAAGTGGTATTATTGTGAAGGTTGGCCATGGTGGGACACTTGATAAGTTTGCTAGTGGATTACTTCTTATACTTATAGGTAAAGCAACAAAGCTGTTTCATGAAATCAGTGTACTTGACAAGAGTTATGAAGCGGTAGTGAAGTTTGGAGAGTTGAGAGATACAGATGATATCTATGGTAGGGTAATTGAATACTCATCAACTTCACATCTTGATAGAAAGGTTGTTGAGAATGCTCTTAAAAACTTTGAAGGAGAAATACTTCAGATACCTCCCGCTTACTCATCAGTTCACATAAACGGAGAAAGAGCATATAAGTTAGCCAAGAAAGACTACTACTCAACGCTAAAAATGCTCAGGCCACGAAAAGTGAATGTGTATGAAATAAAACTTTTGAATTTTGATAAAGATAATTCTGAAGCAACAATATTCGTCCGATGTTCAGGTGGAACATATATAAGGTCAATAGCAAGGGATCTCGGGTATAAACTAGGTGCGGTTGCTTTTCTTAAAGCCCTTACTAGAAAAAGTATAGGTGGTATATCCTTGGATAGAGCTATAACTGATGATCTAATAAACTCTCCCCAAGATATTGAAAGAAATCTTATTAGTATTGAAGAGTTTAGGAAGATTTTTGATTTCTATTCTTCTGCGACTTAGGTCTATATTGTGTTTGGTAATGTCAAGTTTTTTAAACAACTTGAAATAACTTGAAGGTTCGTAGTTGTATCCGAAAATATTTAGAAGAGGTCTAAGTATGATAAGCTTTGTCAGTGATTACAATGTAGAACTGAAAGCATCAAGAGAAAAACATTTTACTCATCCAAAGGATTTTAGGTCTCGGTCAGTAGAAGAAAGTTTTGGAGAAGTTTTGCTAAAAGCGTTTGATGATGTTAGGATCAAGGAGTCTAGCGCAAGGCAACTTCAAGAGCTTGCGATAGTTTCTCCAGAAGAGGTTAATGTTCATGAGATTATGATAGCAGAAGAAGAGGCAAGGTTATCATTACTCTTTGTCAAAACAGTTATAGAAAAAGGAATTGGTGCTTGGAAAGATTTACTTAATCTAAGATAGTTATGACGCAGAGTGATACAATAAAGGTAGAGTATTTTGAATTAGCATATTCTCTTGCGAACAAGGCTAAAGGCATATCCTCTCCAAACCCTGCTGTTGGGGCTGTGATTGTGAAGAATGGTAGATTAGTATCAATGGGCTATACACAGCCGAATCAAGGTAAGCATGCAGAGATAGTTGCCATAGAGAATGCTAAAGTTCCTCTTGATGGTGCTACTATGATAGTTACACTTGAACCTCATCAGTATCAGGAGATTAATCCACCGTGCACTGAAAAGATAATCGAATCAGGTATAAAGAGAGTATATGTTGGAACAATAGACAAAAATCCAAAAGTCAATGGAAAGGGGATAGCAAGACTCAAATCTGCTGGTGTAGAAGTGAAAGTCGGATTTTTTGAAGAGGATCTACTTGAGTTGAATGAGGATTTCTTTAAATTCGTCACAACCGGTAAGCCGTTTGTTACTGTCAAATACGCTATTAGCATTGATGGAAAGTTAGGAACGATAACAGGTGATTCAAAATGGATATCATCTGAGGCAAGTAGGGAGTTTGAGCATACCGAGATAAGAAGAAAGGCTGATGCAATAATAGTTGGTGTTAATACAGTTATACTGGACAACCCTTATCTGACAGTAAGGTATAGAAAGAAGGAATATTTATACAAACAGCCACTTAGGTGTGTAATTGATCCGTTCGGTAAAACACCGATTGACTCTATATTGGCTAGTGATGAGTTACCAACCCTGTTTTTCGTATCAGAGAAGGTTAATAGAGACTTTTTGAATTATATATCAAAGAGAGAAAACAAACAGTATGAATATATAAGTTTGGTAGGAGATAGGTACCTTGATGTTAGAGAGATTATTGATAAACTTGGAGAGAGAAAGGTTATAAATGTTCTTGTAGAAGGTGGTGGTGAGATAATAGGTAGTTTCTTTGATAACAATCTAGTTGATAAGGTATTTGTTTTCATATCACCGAAGTTCATAGGTGGTAGCAATGCTAAGGTAATTGGTGGTAGGGGGGTTGCAAAAGTTGAGGATAGCATAAGACTCTATGACATAACTGTTATGAGAATTGAAGATGATGTTGTTATGAAAGGATATGTAGAGAAACCATACTAGGAGGTTATGGATATAAATAATGGTATCAAGAAAATACTAGACGCTTACGAGAGTGGAAACTTTTTGAGAGTATCACAGTTAGGTAAGAGTCTGTTCAAAGATATTCCAAATCATATTAGAAAGATTGTTGAGGTTTCTAACTTTCTTACCGGTTCTCTTTTGTGTGGAGATGTTGAGGATGTTATAGATTACACATCACACTTTGATGTGATACTAGCAAAGGTTCTTTTCCTAGAAGGGAATTTTAAAAGTTATAGGAATACAGTTTATAGTGTTTTAAGGAGGTCTAGCGATGCACTATCAAAGCTTTGTTCTCTTAAAGAGATTAAGATGTTTGATGAAAGGGGAGCATCAGACTATTTAAAGAGCTATAACCTTAAGCCTTCATCGGAGCGCGAAGAATATCTGTTGAATTTCTTGAAAAATGATTACAAACTATCTATAAAGATTATATCATCAATACTATCAAAGAACTCTAACTATGAGATAGTCTTGGATCTTATGGATATATGGCATTATACGGGACAGTACAGAGAGTTATCGGAACTATGCCTTCAGTTTTATAAGGAGGGTAGAATAAGTGACTATTTTTTATATCTTTATGGATACTCTTTGTTTTCTTCTGGGCGAGTTCATGAAGCAATAAATATTCTTGAAAAGCTTATGGATAAATATCCAGATAATGTAAATATATCTTATAACCTGTCATCTTCGTACTACAAGATAGGGAACTTTGCCAGATCTCTTGAGATAATGGAAAGCGCACAGAGGCTCAATAGTTCGGTAGAAATAAATTTTGCTAAAGGTGTCATACTATACAGACTTGGTAGGTATTTAGAGAGTAAGAATGAGTTTCAGAAATCATCTTCTGTTGAAGACTTTAGGTTCTCAAGCAAGTATAATATCAGTATATGTGAATACAAAATGGGGAACTATGAGAGTGCTATAGCCAAGTTGGTAGAACTGAGAAATGAGAAGTTTGTTGATAGAAGGAATTTTGAAGCAATTAATAGAACAATATCTGTTGTGAAACGGTCCAGTATGAAGATTTCGTATTATCTTTTGTTTATCATATCAGTGATATTTTCGTTTGGGATAGGGTTTCTTATATATTTCTTAATAACTAACTTCGGGCTGAGGTAGTTATGGAAAAAGCTAAGATGATGTTAAACTCTGTTTTACACGAGAAGAATCCTGTTGATAGGACTATTCTGATAAGATACTATATAAGTGAATATAAGAGTGCAAACCCTATATTTCTATCTCAGTTCTTCAAGGTTATGTTTGACCACATATATAGGGAAGGAGACATAGAACTTCTTAATGTGTTGATTGATAACTTTTATGATGAAGTTTGTGTGTATGGTCATGGCTCAACTAGAGAGATAAACAATTTACTTTCATACTTTATCTCTTCAGGTAAGATTTCGTATATCATAAGACTTTCACCTATTGCTTCAGAACTTGGTGATAGTAGAACTTTGAAGATAATGAGTAGGATACTTCTAGAAATAGGGCGATCTAGATATATTGACCCTAAGGACATATTCGCTATCAAAAAATCAATTCATGATCTTCAAACAAAGATATCACTAGGCAAAAGGGTAAAGGTTGATATAATAGATCAAGGAATTTTCAGTAAATGGAGGAGATTTGAGTGTCTAGAGTGAAGATATGGATGACTTAAAAAGAGTTTTGGAGATGTTTGATAATTTAGGAGCAAGTTATTTCTGTGATTATACGGATCTCAAGAAAGCGTTTAGGGCAGAAATAAAGAAACATCATCCAGATGTTTCAGGAGATAGTAATAGAGCAAAAGAAATTATAACATCATTTAGAGAACTCCAAAAAATCTACAATGATAAAGAGAAGCTTGAGTATTACAGAAACTTGTTCATCATGACTCGTGAAGCGAGGAATGGAATTGAAGCAGGGGATGATGTATTTCAAAATGCTTCCATTTTTGACAAGATAAGAAATTTTGTAAAATCTAAGGTTTTGCTAGTTGGTTTGGCAGGAGTATTGTTGAATTTCGTTTTGATCGGGGATATTATCATAGGTTTGCTTATTTCTGTTGTAATGGTTTTGGGTATATGGGCTTATAGGAGATTATGATTCGGGCCAGTGGGACTTGAACCCACGACCTCACGCGCCCGAAGCGTGCGCGCTAGCCATCTGCGCTATGGCCCGTCAATACACAGTGAATTCATCAAAGAATATGTCAAGTATCTCTCCATTAACAAGAATATTATTCATAAGTTTCTTTAGTCTCTCTTTGAGTTCCTCTCTTTCAATCGGTTCGTCAAGGTCCTCTTTCTTCATAGATGAAACAGTTGTTATAACGATGTCTCTCATCTGAAACTTCCTTTGACCAAGTTCCATCATTAGTGGATTATTCTTTTCGGGGTATGCTACATATATCTTGACTCTGACGAAGTGAGGCTCATCTGTATCCGCAGTGTTTATGTTGAAGCTTCCAAGGTCAAATGTCATTGGAGGTGGCTCTTTCTTTATAGGTCCTCTGGCTACTACGATCTCTTCGGCAACTCTTGCTCTCATCTGGCTTACTACTATGAACGCAACTATTGCTGCGATTATTCCTGCTATGACAAGTTGTAGTACATGGGATAGTATCCATTCTATTATGGCACCTAGACTGAAACCTGGTTTTTTGGCAGCCTCTTCACCCTCTGGTGCTTCTACTTGTAGTTCTTCTTTCTCATCATCACCCATAATACCACCTCTATCTATGATTATCGGAATATTTTATTTAGGTCTATGTGCCTGAGGGGACTTGAACCCCTGACCACTGGACTCGCATTCCAGTGCTCTATCCACCTGAGCTACAGGCACTAATACATAACCATTCCACCATCAACTAGTATAGTTTGCCCTGTAATGTATGATGACATATCAGAACACAGAAACGCAACTACATTTGCAACATCTTCAGGCTGTCCCATCCTGCCAAGAGGTATGAATTTTAAAATTTCTTGCTTGACATTATCTGGTAAAACTCTTGTCATATCAGTGTCAATATAACCTGGTGCAACAGCATTTACATTTATGTTTCTTGACGCAAGTTCCTTCGCAAGAGACTTCGTTAGTGCTATTACACCACCTTTTGAAGCAGAGTAATTTACCTGTCCGGCATTGCCCATTACACCAACAACCGAACTTATGTTGACTATCTTACCATACTGCTGTTTTATCATATACTTCACAACTGCTTTACATCCGTTGAAAACACCCTTGAGGTTTGTGTTTATGACTTCATCCCATTCCTCCTCTTTCATCCTAAGTATCAAAGTATCTTTCGTTATACCTGCATTATTAACTAGAATATCAATTCTGCCAAATTCTTTTACTATCTCATCAACGATACTTGTAAATTCGTTTAGACTAACTACATTTAATGCATATCCTCTGGCTTTAACTCCATACTTGTCCTGTATCTCCTTTGCAACAGAGTTTGAAGTATCTGCTTTAGTGGAAGTAACTATGACATTGACTCCAAAAGAAGCAAGTTTATCAGCAATCGCTCTTCCGATTCCTCTTGATGCGCCTGTAACTAAAGCAATTTTGCCTTTTAAATCATTCATATCAACCCTCCTCAAACTTGAGTATAGTTTATAGAATGAAACGGTTCTGTGACAAATTGTAATGACTTGTTAGTCTTTTAATGAGAAGGGTTCAAAAAATTGCGAAGCAACCAGTATATTAGTTAGTATATTACCAGTTAGAGAGTTATTGTTATGAGAGTAGTGATTTTGATTATTGTATTTATCTTATCTATCTTCATACTGATACCAAAATCATATCCTAACACTCTAGAAGACTCTAGAATATTATTATCAAGAGATAACTTTATATCAATATTTTACAAGTATGACGATTTCACGAATGTTCTTCTGTTTGGAGATGTGTTTGATAAGTTTGTTGATAAAAGCAAGTATGTAATTTATGAGATAACTAGAGATAACTTTTCTGTTGTCTATATACCTCTATCAGCCAAGTGGTTGGACTTTTACAACTCATTCGTTGATAAGGTGGTGCTTTCGGAGTTTTCTTTCTTGCTAAAGATTGATAATCAGTCTTACTGTATCAAGTTGGAGACTAACAACTATGTGTGCGTGTTTAATGGAAATTTCATAAACAACTACAATAACTTGGTCAAAGGTTTATCTCAAGAATATTTTTCAAGACTGGAAAAGTTCTTACCTATACTGATCCAAACCAATCTGTCAGGCTTTTTTTCTTACCCTCTGGGTAATAGAGAAGTTTCTAATTTGCTAAACCTAAATATAGGTTTGTTTGACAGAAAGTATAATTTTCTAAGTGATATTAACTATGTATCTGGTTATGTAGTTGGAAATGGATTTTATGGAAGTTTGATTATGAGTAGAGTTGATAAACTCAGAAACATATACACTCCAGTCTCTAAAAGACAGTTGAGTATTCTATCTCAATCTGAAATACCATTTTATCTAACTATTTCTGTAAATCCTGAATTTTTATCCGATGTTGTTGAACTTCTTTATCCGGATTTGATAAGTGCTTACCCTAGACTTAAAAGGGATATTATAAATACTTTCTCTGGGACCATGTTTGTAGGAACATACAGCCCGATATACTCTGACAACCTAGACATAGTTGTAATTATGGGTGTTAGGTCCAAAAGTGAAGCAGATAGGTTTATAAAGAGTATTCTAGGCTTGCTTGGTAATTACAAGATTACCAATATATCAAGAACTAGAGTGTTTGAAATAATACTCCAGAATAACATTAATCTTTATCTTTACTTGTCAGACAGCGAGATCGTTTTGACATCTAAGGCTAGCAGAATGGAAGGTTTCATAACGCTTTATAATAGAAAGGCTAGTAGTGTCGTTAATAGATTCCCAACGATAGGTGTTAGTGGTAATATTGAGTATGTGTCTCGTATAACAGAAAACGATTTAGAATCATTCAAGAGATATCTTTTCAGGAGCACGTTTAGGAATATAAGTTTAGTTTTGGATATAACTGACGACCAAAGACAGGTTAGTATAGTGATACTAAATTGAATTTATGATGCGAGGTATTTTTATACTTAATGAAGCATCTAGATTTGAGGTTGTTCAAAACTTGATTTTTAAATGAAAAATATTATATTAATTGTAGTAATTAAGAATTTTCCACACCTCCTTCCCGGGCAGGTTTCCCCCTTCCTGCCCGTTTTCTTCATTTCGTTTAATTTAATCATAAATATCATTAGTTTTTATTTTTTACTCTAATTGTTAGATAGATTGGTCATGCCCAGGAAAAAGAATTTATATGTTTAAGTGCTAGTGGTTGTATGTGTTTATTTTTTCATTTGTTGAATTCTAAATTAAGGATTTATAAGAATTGTTTCGTATGAGTGAAAACGTTACAAATGATATAGGAGAAATTAGTGAAGTAAAAGTTCCTATAAAAGTTTCCAAGTTTTATCTAAAGGAAGGAGATATACTAGATGAGAATATTCTCTATTATGATAACCTCAAGAAAGGATTGATTCTTGATAAATCTGCTATTTCTGCTATTCAGAATATAAACGAAGTTAAAGAGGTTAGGGTCTTGAGGTCTAAAAGTCTAATTATAGAGGAAGAGAAACAAACAACACCAAGTAATGTTGTGATTGAACCCGTTAAGAAAGAAGAGCAGACAATAGAGACATTAGATAATGTAAGTGATGTTGACATAAAGATGGCGTTCAACGATGAGAAACTAAACAGGAAGATAGCAGAGGCTATAAGAAACACTATTCAGAACATAAGGGGACAGGATTATGATGCTAAAGTAGATGAAACTAGTTCCAAAATAGAAAACATGCTCCAAAAAGAACAGATCACTACACAAGCTGTTCAGTTAGAAGCACAAAAGATAATAAGGGATCTATCTCAAAGTTTTGTGGATAATATCTCTCTACAAAAAATCGTTCCTATCAAGAGTAAGAAAGAAGTTTTGTCTCTTAATTTTTCAAACAAGAGTATATCAAACTATTTTCTGGATATTGTTATTGAAGATAAGGTGTCATTTGTCAGCTCGGCTAAAAGTGTGGTTCTGAAGTTCATAAACGCCTTTGGTGATGACAATAGTGGTATAATGTTAAGTTCGTTGTTTCAGTTATCTGAGAGTGATGATTATGTTTTATCGCATTCTATTTTTGTGATGGCTCTGTCAATAATGGTAGCGAAGGAATTGACAAAAATAGTCTATGATAAGCTTTTGTCAAATCAAAACAACAAGATTGATACAAAATCTCTTAAAGTGGTTTCATTGAAAACTTTTGGAATAGAAGATTTAACGAACATAGGGCTTGCTAGCTTGCTACACGACATAGGTATCAGGAAGAACTTTGGTATCATACCACCATCTTACAAGATACCACCTTTAAGTCGCTCAAAGATTGATCTACACCCTAGCGAGTCAAGTTATATAGTTCAGAAGCTTAATTTGGATATAAGTATTCAGAGAGCAATCTATGAACATCACGAATACCTAGATGGTAGTGGCTACCCGAAAGGTGCGAATAAATATCTATCAAAATATTCACCAATACTTGCATTTGTTGAGAGGTTTGGAGAGTTAGTTTTACAAAACCCGTTGGTTGATAAAACATTACCGCCTCCACTGGCTATCAATAATATTTTGAAAAATGAGATAAGGAGGTTTGATAAAGATGTAGTCTATGCTTTCATAAGAGCTACATCAACTTATCCGATAGGTAGTTGGATACAAATGTCGGATGGAATGATAGGATTTGTTAAAGATGTGAGTCAAAAGGATAGGACTAAACAGGTTATAAAAGTTGTTTTTGACAATAATCTTAGACAGCTCAATGAGACTAGGTTAATTGATCTAGGAGATGTTCAGGATATTAAGATTGCTAAAATAATGAACCCTGTTGAACTATCACAAAAAGTTGGCGAGTTAAGAAGATACTATTTTGATTAGTAGGGTGATATATTTAATCCTGAATTACTTTTATATTTTTAGATGACTTCTTTTTGTGTTTACTTACGTCTTCTTCTTTCGGTTGCTTCTCAAAAACTTTGGTAACATCTGCAACAGGTTTTTCTTCAAGCGATAACTCCAAAACTTCCTTTACTCTTTTGATAGGTATTATTTCTAGGTTTCTTTTTTGTTCTTCTGGTATTTCATCAAGATCCTTTGAATTCTTATCGGGGATTAGTATTCTATTTATTCCATATCTTTTGGCTGCAAGTATTTTTTCTCTTATGCCACCTACTGGTAGGACAAGTCCTCTTAGTGATAGTTCTCCTGTCATTGCGATGTTTTCTCTAACTTTTCTTTGAGTTAGCAATGATACCATTGAAGTTAATAAGGTAATACCTGCGGAAGGACCGTCTTTGGGTATCGCTCCTGATGGTATGTGTATGTGTAGATCATACTCTTTGAAGATGTATGGGGGAATACCTAATTCTTTTGCGTTTGACTTTATATAACTGTATGCCAAGGAAGCAGATTCTTTCATCACATTACCTAGAGAGCCTGTTAGTATTAGGTTTCCTCTCCCCTTCATAGCGGTTGTTTCAATGAATAGTATTTCGCCACCAACTGGTGTCCAGGCAAGACCTATTGCAACACCTGGTATTTCTGTCATCTCTTTCACTTCGGATATATACTTTTCGGGACCTAGATATTCCCTAACTTTGTCATTATCAACTACTATGGTTTCATCCTGATACACGATCAAGTTCTTTACGATATTTGTTGCAATTGATCTCATAACCGAACCTATGTTCCTTTCTAGTTCTCTTACACCTGCTTCTTTGGTGTAGTCGTTTATTATCTTGCTTAGTGCCGAGTCTGTTATCTTGATATTATAGTTTTCAAGCCCATTTTCCTTCTGTTGTCTAGGGATTATGTAATTAATTGCTATCATTTTCTTTTCAGGCTCTGTGTATCCGGGAATTGATATAACCTCCATTCTATCAAGTAAAGGCCACGGTATGTTGTTAAGGTAGTTTGCCGTAGTTATGAATAAAACTCTTGAGAGGTCATAAGGTATCTCTAAGTAATGGTCGCTGAATGAGTTGTTTTGTTCTGGATCAAGTACCTCAAGTAATGCAGAAGCAGGATCACCTCTAAAGTCAGAGGCAAGTTTGTCAATCTCATCAAGCATAAAAACTGGGTTTGATGAACCTGCTTTCTTAATTCCTTGAATAATTCTTCCCGGTAATGCCCCTACATAGGTTCTTCTATGTCCTCTTATTTCTGCTTCATCTCTAACACCACCTAGTGAAATTCTTATAAATTTTCTACCTAATGCTTTAGCTATTGACCTTCCAAGTGAAGTTTTACCAACACCTGGAGGTCCGTAAAAGCATAGTATGGGTCCTTTAACACTACCTCCCTTTAGTTTCATAACCGAAAGGTATTCAAGTATTCTCTTCTTTACCTTTTCAAGGTCATAATGATCTTCATTTAAAACTTTTTCAGCGTATTCTACATCTAGGTTATCCTCTGTGTATTCGTTCCACGGTAAATCCAAAATTAGGTCAACGTAATTCCTTGTAACAGTATATTCGGGAGAGACAACAGGTATTTTTGATAATCTTTCTATCTGTTCGGCAGCTACTTTTCTTGCTTCTTCACTCATCTTCTTCTTCTCAAGCCTTTCTCTGAGTTCTTGAATATCTTTCTCTTGTTCGCTTAACTCTCCAAGTTCTTTTTGAATTGTCTTGAGTTGCTGTCTTAAGAAGTATTCTCTTTGAGATTTTTCAACATCGCTTTTTACTTTGTCCTGTATTTCCTTACTCATCTTTGCTATTTCAAGATCTCTTCCTATGTAGTTTATGACAGCTTTGAGGAGTTCTTTGATATTGTTCTCTTCAAGAATCTTTTGTTTCTCATCAATTGTAGCATTCACACCCGAGGCTATAAAGTATGCTAGAAGGTCAGGTTGTTCCATACTCTGTATTGCAAATTCAACTTCAGGATGAACCTCCGTAACAAGATGTAGTAGTGATGTAGCCATGTCTTTTAATGTTTTTACATAAACCTCAACTTCGTTATCTCTAACTATCTCCATGTCAAGGTATTCAACCTTTGCTTTCAAGAATGGTTCTTGCTGTAATATTTCAACTATCCTAAATCTTTTCTCAGACCTTACAACGAGGTTTATACTTCCGTCAGGTGACCTTAATACCCTAAAGATACTAGCGAGCACTCCAACAGAGTATATGTCGTTAGGTGTTGGTTCCTCAATATCCTTTGACTTCTGAGTAATGAAACCTAGAGATTTATCTTTCATCAAAGCTTCTTCAACAGCATTTAGAGACCTTTTTCTTCCAATGGATAGAGGTGTTGACATTCCTGGGAATAGAACTATACTCCTTAAAGGAACAATAGGAATAGTATCTGAGTATTTTCTCTGATTACCAGTTTGGTTAGTATTGTCTTGTATATCCTCTCCTATGCTTCCAAAAACACCACCAAACGAACCAATGTTGTCAAAAAGCATACCACCACCCTAGGATTTTTTTATTGTTATCACTAAAAAGCCGTTTTTTAAATCGGCTTTTATGTTTTTTTCACTTACATTTCCTACATCTATGACTTTTTCAAAGTATCCATAGTTAATTTCCATCTGGTGTATCTTCACACGGTTTTCGTTATACATTTCTTTCCTATAGCCTGATATCTTTAGAAATCCATCTTTGAATGTGATATCAATATCTTCTTTCTCAACGCCTGGAACTTCAGCAATAATAATGAACTTATCAACAAATTCGTAAACATCAATAGGTGGTATCCAATGAATATTAGGCTTGACAGGGCTGTAGTTTCTAAAGCCTATGAGCATTCTAAAAAATTCAATATCTCTAGACATAGTATAATTATAACAAAACCAAACCTTCTGTTCCACTTTAGTAGTTTATAAGATATTCTTGTAAAGAAATTCTAAATTTCTGACTGAACTTTTGAAGCATTTAGGTAGGATGTCTAAATTTTGCAGAAGAGTTTGGTCAAGAAGACTTTTTATGTTTTCATAAATATCTTTATTTATAATTGCTATCAAGGAGGTAGTAAAAAGTATGAAGAAGGTTAGGTTTGGTTTCGCTTTCAAAATGGCTGTTTTGGTGTCATTAATTACTTTCGTGGTGATTTTGGTTGTAAATTACCTCGTTCTTGATTACTTCTATGGTTTAGTTAGGAACTATACGGAGAATATGTTGAAAGTTATGAACAAAGGTCTCAAGGATGATTTCTTCTTGTGGAGTGTTGAGGAAATCAAAAACTATGGTGATGAGATAGTTGAAAACAACTATGATGAATATGAGTTTTATAATGATACAGTAAAGGGGAATATTGTTGCTTTGACTAGGAGCTACGATGTAATTTCTGGTGTTAAAACTGGTTATTTGAGTGAATATGAGGATTTAGCTAAGGGTGAAAAACTTAAAGATTTGTTTACCTCAACGTTTTACTGGGATGGTAGTAGAATATATTCTTTGGACTATAAGTATGATGATGAGGAGTTTATTGAATACCTAAAAAATTCCAAGTTTGAGACAGGGCAAACAAATTTCTTTCTTTCCAAGGATCAATCAAAACTGATCTTTATCTACAAGCTCAAGAAAGGAATATTAGGTGGTTCAGTCTCACCGGAAAAGTATAATGAAGTTTGGATAAGAAATGTATTTAGAGGAGTCAAATTGAATTTTTATGTGAATTATGAGCAAAAATCAGATAACAGGATGTCTCATCAAAAGTTTTCAAAGATAATATCAGATGTCTCTACAACAAGGGATATTGAAAGCGTTTATGTTTCATTATCAAAAAAGATGAAGAAGCAAGATTTAGAGGTAGTTGGAGATATTCTTTTTGATACAATCTTTTTCTTAGTTTATCAGAATTATGAAGCAGTTACATTTAAAGGAATATTGGAAATACCTATAAAGAGTGTTTTTCCATTCTCAGCGCTAGAGATGTCTGTTATATCAAGTGGACCTATCCTGATTCTGGTTTTAATAATTATGTTCATCGTGAATAATCGTATTTTTGTCAGGATACGCAACTTGAGTGAGAGGATATCAGAACTTGGCAGGAGTGGAGGGGACCTGTCATATCGTGTAGAAGCAAAAACTAACATATCAGAAGTCAGGGAGGTTGCGGAGAACATAAACAACTTCCTTGACGCAGTTGAGGAAATAGTCAAAAAAAGCAAAAACACATTCAGAGACGTTGAACAAAATATCCAGGTCCTGTCAGAACTCGGCGAGGAGGTTGTCAGGGTTAGC